>JBAVVQ010000736.1:0-8477 GCA_049697375.1 Rhodomicrobium sp. | reverse complement strand
ATGCTAGAAAAGCGGCTTCATGAGGCCGCCACCGCACGCGACGCCGTCACTGCGTGCTGCGAGGAGCTTGGCCGCGAGCTTGGCGCGACCATTACCGGCGTGGCCGAGCTTGAGCCTGACGGCGAGCACGCCGCTGTCGAGTGCGCCTGGCGCGGGGACGGGGCGCCACTTCCTATTGGCAGGTACAGATTGGCCGAGACTGGCGCTGTTCGAAGCGCGGCGATCCTGGCGGGGAATATTGTCGCGTTGGAGGATGTCGAGAGAGACCTCCGAACGTCGAACGACGCGGAAGCGCGAGCGTTCTATTCCACGCTCGGTGTGCGCTCTTCGCTTGACGTGCCTCTGGCGCGTGCAAGGGGAGTACGCGCGATCTTATTCGCCGCCTTTGCCGCTCCGCATCATTGGACCGACGCAGAGGTTGCTCTCGCGCGTAAAACCCTCGATCGGGCCTCGCAAGCCGTTGAAAGGGCGCGTGTCGAGCACGAGCTGAGAGTAACGGCCAAGCGCTTGGAACTTGTGCTGAAAACTTCGCCCATCGTTGTCTTCAATCAAGGCCGCGATCTCCGCTACACGTGGATTTACAACCCGGCCTTTGGCCTCGAAGCTTCGGACATCATTGGAAAACGCGATATCGATCTCTTCGAAAGAGCCGAGGATGCGGCGGTTTTGGAGGCATTAAAGCGCGAGGTTATTCACACCGGAAGAGGTTGCCGGGAGGAAGTGCTCGTCTATATCGCGGGCGCTGACCGCCGCTATGACCTTTCGGTCGAACCTTTGAGGGACGTCAACGGAATTATCACCGGCGTCAGCTGCGCCGCCACTGACATCACCGAGCTTAAGCGCGCCGAGGCGGCGTTGCGCGCGAGCGAGGAACGCTTCCGCGGCATTTACGAACATGCAGGCACTGGCATCGCTCTTACGGATATGAATGGCCGGTTCCAGTCATGCAACGCGGCCTATACAGCGATGCTTGGCTATAGCGAGAACGAGCTTCGTGAGCACGATTTTGCGAGCCTCATACACCCCGAGGACCATGACACCGCCCTTGTCGAGATAAGACGGCTCATCGCGCAAGAGATACCGTCGTTCGAAATCGTGAACCGATATGTCGGTAAGGGCGGCAAGCCGATCTGGGTGCACAAGCATGTTTCGCTGATCCGCGATGATGCAGGGCGCCCACGGGCATCGTCGCGCTGCTGACGGACATGACGGAGCGCAAACGTCACGAGGAACGCATCCGCCTCTTGATGCGCGAGGTGAACCACCGTTCCAAGAATATGCTGGCGGTGGTGCAATCGGTCGCGCGCCAGACCATTGCGGCGAACCATGAGGATTTCCTTACCCGCTTCGGCGAGCGCGTCCGGGCGCTGGCCACGGCCCAGGACTTGCTTGTCAAATATGAGTGGAGGGGTGTTGACGCCGGCGAGCTCGTCCGTTCGCAGCTTTCGCATTTCACCGACTTGATCGGTGAGCGGATTACGCTTGCGGGTCCCGCGCTCTTCATCACGGCATCCGCCTCGCAAACCATTGGCATGGCTTTGCATGAGCTTGCCACCAACGCAGGCAAGTATGGGGCGCTTTCGGACACTGGCGGCCGCGTCGATGTTGAGTGGAGGGTTGACCGGGCTGATCCGGGCGAAGAAACATTCACAATCGAATGGCGCGAAAGCGGCGGCCCGGCGGTGACAATGCCGGATAGGCAAGGCTTCGGCACGACGGTCGTCAGCACGCTTGCCGAAATAAGCCTTGGCGCTGAGGTCGCTCTCACCTATGCAAGCACCGGCCTCTGCTGGCGCCTCGTCTGCAAGGCGGAAGAGGTTCTGGATCCCGGGCACGCCACGAAGACGGCGGATTAGAACCCTTTCCTTCACCTCACAGGTCAGAGCGTTCAAATGCTGGCGTGAATCTGATCCAACGCGGTTATGGTGTCATCAGACAGCTTCAGGTTTGCCGCAGCCAGGTTTTCGCGCAGATGCTCGACCGAAGAGGTGCCAGAAATCAGCAGGATGTTTGGCGCGCGCTGGAGCAGCCAGGCGAGCGCCACCTGCATGGGCGTAGCGCCAAGCGCCTGGGCGACTTCCGAAAGCGCCGCCGACTGCAATGGCTTGAAGCCGCCGAGCGGGAAAAACGGCACGTAGGCGATGCCCGCGGCGGCGAGCTCGTCGATCAGGGCGTCGTCGTCGCGATACACCAGGTTGTACTGGTTCTGCACGCAGATGATGTCCGCAATGGCGCGCCCTTCATCGATCTGCTTCGGCGTTACGTTGCTGAGGCCGATATGGCGGACAAGTCCCTGGCGCTGGAGCTCCGCAAGGTGGGCGAGCGGCGCCTCGATCGAACCCTCGGCGGGTCCGAGGTCGCTGAAGGTAACGCGGAAGTTGACGACCTCCAGCACGTCCAGCCCCAGATTGCGGAGATTGTCGTGCACCGCGCTCGACAGGTCGCCGGACGAGAAAGCTGGGTTCCACGATCCGTCCTCGCCGCGCCGGGCGCCGATCTTGGTTACGATCACCAGATCTTTGGGGTAGGGGTAAAGCGCTTCGCGGATGATCTGGTTAGTGACGTGCGGCCCGTAGTAGTCGCTCGTGTCGATGTGATTGACCCCGCTCGCGACCGCCTCACGGAGCACCGCGATCGCGGCGCTCCGGTCCTTCGGCGGTCCGAACACGCCCGGCCCGGCGAGTTGCATCGCCCCATATCCCAAACGATTGACGATGCGACCGGCAAATTTGAAAGTTCCGGCCCGGCGGATGTCGGTCATGGCTGTCTCCTCTGGATCGCTCCTGAATTCAGACAGCATCCATGGGCGCGATAAGCGTATTAAAATTAGCGCAGGCTGTTCGTAAGGCGTGCCCTCAGTTCCCGAATGGGATCGTCAGGTCCGTCTCGTTCGTATCCACCACAAACACCGCAAGGAGCTTGGCCGGCTCCGTCTTGCTGGCATTCGCGCTGACGCCGTGGCGGTCGCCGGGCAGCTCCGAGAAGCTTTGTCCGGCTTTGTAGGTCGTTACCGGGCCGTCGTTGACCTGACTAAGGATCTCACCCTCAAGTATGGTCGCGTAGATGAAGGCGGATTTGGGATGCATGTGGCCAGGCGAGTAGCCGCCGGGGCCGTATTCGACAAGCACGCCCTTGATGCTCTTGCCGGGCACGTTCGGCAGTTCGTGCTGGTAGACGAGGGTCACCTTGGCGTTCTTCGACTCCGGCGCATTCGCGAAGATGCCGCCGAACGGCAGGGCGGCGAAAAGCAGCGAACAGAGGATGCGGTTCATGGCCCCTATCCTTCGGTTTGGCGGATTCCAGATCAGGCTGCCGCCTGTGAGCGGCTAAGCCATTCGTCGAAGCCGATGCGGCCGAGGCGCGCCTCGCCCAACGGCACAAGCGAGCGCTCCTCGACCCGGCCGCCGAAGTATAGGGCCTCGGGGTCGCTCACGACCTCACGCGGGTCGCCGGCCGCCTTCAGATACCGGGCGACGATTTCGTCGAACGGCGCTCGCTCCGGCCCGGCGATGTCGACGATACCGTTTCGCGGCGCCGCGAGCGCCACATCGGCGACGATGACAGCAACGTCGTCCGCCGCGATGGGCTGAAACAGGCCGGGCGAAAGCCTGACCACATTTCCATTCGCGCTTGAAGCGGCGATGCCGCCGAGAAATTCAAAGAACTGGGTCGAGCGGATGATGGTGTAAGGGATGCCGGAGCTCTCGATCAGTTTCTCCTGGGCGACCTTGGCGCGGAAATAGCCATTATCGGGCGCCCGGTCAATTCCGACGATGGATAGCGCGACGTGGTGGCCGACGCCCGCCGCGCTCTCCGCCGCGAAAAGGTTGCGGCCGGAGGTCTCGAAGAAGTCCAGCACCGCCTTGTCTTCAAATGAGGGCGAATTGGAGAGGTCGACCACCACCTGCGCGCCGGTCATGGCCTCCTTGAGTCCTTCGCCGGTGATGCTGTTGATTCCGCTTTTGCGCGAGGCGGCGACGACTTCGTGTCCGCCCTGGCGCAGAATGGGGACGGTCTTCGAGCCGATCAGGCCGGTTCCGCCGATGACGACGATCTTCATGGTTTACCCCCCCCTTGTGGGAAGCGCAGTCCGTCCCTCAACGCGCGTCAATAATGCGAACCCGTGAGGAGACAAACACCGAGGCGTCCCGCTCGCCGCGCCGCTCACGTTGAGCGCGTTGAACGAAATGCCAACACGGATGTCGCGTATTTGTGCCGCCTGACGGTGACGGGAAGGACAGGGCCAGGTTCAACGATGGGGCACTTGAATTCGCCCCAGCTCGCGCCCATTTTTAGCCTCGAGCGTGATGATGACGTCGCTCGCTTCCCCCTTCCAATAGAGAACGATGAACCCGTCGGCGGTCGACACGCTTTTCAGTTCGCCTTGGCCAAGCGCGAGGCTTTGCCCGTAAAGCGATTGAGCCGCCAGCGCGGGAGCTGAGGACGACGCGCCGAGCTTTGCCGCCTGCCGCGCCACCCCATACACAAGAGCCACAATTCCGAGTATCAGGAGCGTGGTTATGATCGCGACGGCGATCTTGAGGATCCGCACCCGCTCCGGCGTCCAAGGACTTCCGGGGGCAGGATTTGAAACGTTTGTCATGGCAACCGCGTATGTTTTAGCAGGCTGGATCGGAACACATGGCAAGTCATGGGACGCTTTTGGTGGGCCGGTACGTCGCAGACGACGCCGATGCGGGCTCAAGGCTCGACCGCTTTCTTGCGAGCCGCATTGAGACACTAAGCCGGGCGAGGCTGCAAGAGCTTATTCGCGGCGGCCATGTGAGGCGCGCAGGCGATGGGGCGGAGGAGGCGGTAACCGACCCGAGCGCGAAGGTTCGCGCAGGCGACAGCTTCAGCGTCAACGAGCCTGCCGCCGAACCCTATGCAGTCGCCGGCGAACAGATTGAGCTCAAGGTTGTTTATGAGGATGAGAGTTTAATTGTCATCGACAAGCCGCCTGGGCTCGTCGTGCATCCCGGAGCGGGAAATCAGAGCGGCACCCTTGTCAATGCGCTGATCGCACATTGCGGAACGAGTCTGTCGGGAATCGGCGGGGTTGCCCGGCCCGGGATCGTGCACCGGCTCGACAAGGATACAAGCGGCGTGATGGTCATCGCCAAGACCGATGCGGCTCACAGGGGCCTCGCGGCGCAGTTTGCGGACCACGGCCGGACAGGGGCGTTGCGCCGGGAATACCTCGCAATGGCCTGGGGAGAGCCGGTTCCCCGGGCGGGCCGCGTCGAGACGCTGATCGGGCGGCATCCGGCTTCGCGTATGAAGATGGCGGTGCTGCCCGCGGGCGGGCGCGTGGCGATCACAAACTACACAACGGAACAGACCTTTTGCGTGCCCGCCGGGAAGGCTGCGTCAAAGGGGAAAGGGAACAACTCATTATTGTTAAGTGTCGTTCGCTGCAGTCTCGAAACGGGGCGCACGCATCAGGTCCGGGTCCATATGGCTCATCTGGGTACGCCAATCGTTGGCGACGCCCTTTATGGAGCCGGGTTCCGGACGAAGGCTTTGGCGCTTCCCAAGGAGGCGGCGGAGGTTTTTCTAGGCATGGAGAGGCAGGCGTTGCACGCGACGAGCTTACGCTTCAAGCATCCAATCACCGGCCGGGTACAAAAATTCGAGACCATACTACCGGAGGACATCGCGAAATTGTGTAACGCTCTTGAGAGGCTAGATGCAAAACTGTCCAAGAATTAAGATGCACACGCCCCATGGGAAGCGTAAGGTGGGGCTAGTCGTTCATAAAAAACGAACGAGTTCTCCAACAGTGGCGAGGGCATCGCTGCGGAGGGTAAATGCATGAGCTCACTGCCGTCTGTCGCCGCAAGCGGAGGGTTGGCTCGCTATCTCGAAGAGATACGGCGCTTTCCCATGCTGGAACCGCAGCAAGAATATATGCTCGCCAAGCGTTGGCAAGAGCATGAAGATGCTGCAGCCGCACAAAAGCTCGTCACGTCACATTTGCGCCTCGTGGCCCGCATCGCCATGGGCTACCGTGGTTATGGATTGCCGATCGGCGAAGTTATCTCCGAAGGCAATGTTGGATTGATGCAGGCCGTAAAGCGGTTTGATCCTGACAAGGGCTTCCGCCTTGCTACATACGCTATGTGGTGGATCCGCGCGGCAATTCAAGAATATATTCTGCGGTCCTGGAGCCTTGTGAAGATGGGCACCACCGCAAGCCAGAAGAAGCTTTTCTTCAATCTTCGCAAGGCGAAGAGCCAGCTGCAGGCGCTCGAGGAGGGCGATCTTCGGCCCGATCAGGTAAAGCTGATCGCAACCAATCTCGGCGTGCCGGAAGAAGACGTCGTTTCGATGAACCGGCGGCTTGGCGGCGATGCGTCGCTGAATGCGCCCCTTAGAGCCGATTCGGAAAGCGGCGAGTGGCAGGATTGGCTCGTCGACGACGGCCCAGATCAGGAGACGAAGCTCGTCGAGAGCGAAGAGATGGACCGCCGCCGGGAATATCTCGGGGCGGCCATGGATGGCCTCAACGACCGCGAGCGCCGGATCTTCACCGCGCGGCGCCTTGCTGACGATCCTCTGACGCTCGAAGAGCTGTCGGCGGAATTCAGTGTGAGCCGCGAGCGCATTCGCCAGATCGAGGTGAGAGCCTTCGAGAAAGTGCAAAAGGCTGTTCAGAAGGCTGCGATGAAAGCCGAGACCCCGCGCGCTGCCGCTGCCGCGTCAGGCACGCCCGCGTACTCGGCTGCCCCCTGAGTTTCCTTGTCTAGCTAGGGCTCGAAGCCAGCGCGCAGGCGCTGGCTTTTTTTGTTACAATTGTTGAATGATTTATAACCGCTACGGTGTTGCAGCCTATAGACACCGCCGCGTCCCGGTCTTTTTATACCGTCAGTCGAATCTTCGGCCCCAAAGGGGAGGAAATCCATGCCAAATCAAGCATCTCCAAGCCTCAGCCTTCCCGAAGGCGTCACGATTTCCGGCGCTTTGAAGCCTGGCTACGGGCGCATCCTGACGAGCGGCGCGCTCGAGTTTGTGGCGAGCCTGGCAAGGCGCTTCGAGCCGCAGCGCAGGGAGTTAATCCAGGCTCGAGCTGAGCGGCAGGCTAAGTTGGACGGCGGGGCTCTGCCCGACTTTCTGCCCGAGACCCGCAAGATCCGCGACAACGACTGGAAAATCACGGGCATTCCCGATGATTTGCTCGACAGGCGCGTCGAGATTACCGGACCGACGACGCGCAAAATGATCATCAACGCGTTGAATTCGGGCGCGAAAGTTTTCATGGCCGATTGCGAAGACGCCCTCTCACCGACCTGGGCAAATGTCGTCGAAGGCCAGATCAATATGAAAGATTATTGGCAAGGGCAGATCGATTTCACCGAGGAAGAGACCGGCAAACATTACGCGGTTGGCGAGAACCCCGCCGTTCTCTTCGTGCGTCCGAGAGGCTGGCATCTGCCGGAGGACCACATCACCGTCGATGGCGACAAGATCGCGGGCGCATTTGTGGATTTCGGCCTCTACTTCTTCCACAACGTCCAGGCGATTCTGAGCCGCGGGACGGGCCCCTATTTCTACCTTCCGAAGATGGAAAGCCATCTTGAAGCGCGGCTCTGGAACGAGGTGTTCCAGTTTGCCCAGGAAAGCTTGCAGCTCCGCAACGGAACGATCAAAACCACCGTGCTCATCGAGACGCTGCCCGCCGTCTTCGAGATGCACGAAATTCTCTACGAGCTGCGCGACCACATTGTCGGCCTCAATTGCGGGCGCTGGGATTATATTTTCTCGTACATCAAGACGTTGCGCGCGAAGCCGGACTATGTGCTGCCGGATCGAAGCCAGGTTCTGATGAGCAAGGCTTTTCTGAAAGCCTACTCCGAGCTCTTGGTGAAGACCTGCCACAAGCGCGGCGCTTTCGCCATGGGAGGCATGGCCGCCTTCATTCCGAACCGCCGCGATCCTGAAGTGAATGAGAAGGCGCTCGCGGCTGTGCGGGAGGACAAGCTGCGCGAAGTGCAGTATGGCCATGACGGGACATGGGTCGCCCATCCGGACCTGGTGCCGACCGCGCTTGAAGTCTTTAACGAATACATGCCGCAGAAAAACCAGCTCGATAAGCTTCGCGAGGATGTGAATGCCGGGCAGAAGGAGCTTCTAGAGCCTCACAAGGGCACGCGCAGCGAAGAGGGGCTGCGCATGAATACGCGCGTCGCGGTGCAATATATCGAGGCATGGCTGGGCGGGAATGGCGCGGTGCCCCTCTACAATCTCATGGAGGACGCCGCGACGGCCGAAATCTCCCGTACGCAGAATTGGCAGTGGGTGCATTACGGCGCTTCGCTCGCCGACGGCCGCAAGGTTACGCCGGAGCTTGTGGAGGCCGTGCTCACCGACGAGATGCAGAAGCTTAAGGCATCGCTCGGCGAGGCGTTCGAGCGTGGGCGCTTCAAGGATGCGATCGCTCTCTTTCGCAGGCTGGTTCTGAGCAAAGAGCTTGAGCC
>JBAVVQ010000735.1:0-5248 GCA_049697375.1 Rhodomicrobium sp. | reverse complement strand
GAGATCCGCCGAAGGTTCCAACCGCCGAACGGGCCGCGCTCAAAACGACCACATCACGCTTACTCATGCTTCCGCTCCCTAAGACATAATTCATTTCAGCCGCTGGACAGGATCCTCTGAGCTGTGCGTCCGTTATACCGCCATTGCCACACTCTTGCACCTGCAAATCGGATGGGGCGAAGGTTAAGCCTGCGCTCGGGCGCCGGCGAACATCTCAAAACTTCGGCGCTGTCGAGGGGCGCGCGAAGCCGTCCAGGGTCAACGACTGACGTTGCGCCAAGCAAGATTCCCTTGAAAGTCTGGAGGATTAGCCGCCGTTTGCGGCTGTTGCCGCACCGGTGATGAACCCAGCGTCACCGCTCGCGAGGAAGGGGCCGTAGTGTCGCGCGGGCGTTGAGGGCGCCGTCAAGGGACGCGCTGCGGGCAATATTGCGAGGCTATGCTAAGCGCGCCTTGGAGTGCGATCGCCTGCGCGTTGCGCCCTTCACATGAAGAGCGCAGTCACGCCGCGTTCAGTGGCGAAGGCCCGGCTTGCTGGCGGCGATCAGCCGCTCAACGGCCTGAACCTCATCGGCGAGGCGGCCCTGAATGTCCTTGAGCCGGGCAGCCGTCGCGAAATCACCTCTGTTGAAGAATAGCGACCTCACGTCTGTCACGAGCATATCGGCTTCGAACAGGGACTCGTGCGCCTTTGTCAGCTCGGATTCGGCAAATAATGATTGAGCGCGAGCGATGGTCATCTGGCCTCCATAAATCGTGACGCCCCCTCATTGTGCACTGCACAATAACTTATATTGCAAAGCACAATATCTGACTTTTGTCAAACACGCTCTCCTCCTTTCGGTCGGCTTAAGCCTAGCAAACGGCGCTCAGAACATACGGAAGGATCAGCCGCGTTGCAGCTTTTGGACAGTTTCCCCGATCAGCTTGCAAAGCTCCTGCGTCTGCATGGCGAAGGCCTGCATCCGGTCTTGAGCGACTTGCGTCTGAGGCGTCACAACATCTTGGAAGGTCTGTCGGTTCTGACACTGCTGTCGCCGCTATAGGGGACGGAATCAGATAGTCAATCTAACTGGATGCGCCCGCCCGCTTCCGTCTTGAGCCACGCCGCGCAGCACGCCTTCGCGAGGTCGCGGACCCGTAGGATATAACTCTGGCGCTCCGTGACCGAGATCACGCCGCGCGCGTCCAGCAGGTTGAAGATGTGGCTCGCCTTGATGCACTGGTCGTAGGCGGGGAGCACCTGCAGATGGCGTTCGTGCTCGGATTTCGGCTCGCCCGCGGCCAGAAGCGCCTTGCATTCCTTCTCGGCGTCGCGGAAGCGCTGAAGCAGCATCGCCGTATCCGCGAACTCGAAATTGTGCCGCGAATATTCCTCTTCCGCCTGCTTGAACACATCGCGGTAGGTGACGCGCTTATCGTCATCGCGGCCGTTGTAGTTCAGGTCGTAGATGCTATCGACGCCCTGGATGTACATGGCGAGCCGCTCAAGCCCATAGGTCAGCTCGCCCGAAACCGGGTCGCAATCGAAGCCGCCGACCTGCTGGAAATAGGTGAACTGCGAGACCTCCATGCCGTCGCACCAAACCTCCCAGCCGAGCCCCCAAGCGCCGAGCGTCGGGCTTTCCCAGTCGTCCTCGACGAAACGGATGTCGTGCAGCAAGGGATCGATGCCGAGCCGGACGAGGCTTTCGAGGTAGAGTTCCTGAATGTCCGGCGGCGACGGCTTCAGGATCACCTGAAACTGATAATAATGCTGCAAGCGATTGGGGTTCTCGCCATAGCGCCCGTCCTTCGGCCGCCGCGAGGGCTGCACGAAAGCGGCGTGCCATGGTTTCGGCCCGAGCGCGCGCAATGTCGTCGCCGGATGGAACGTGCCCGCGCCCACTTCCATGTCGTAGGGCTGCAAGATCACGCACCCCTGCTCCGCCCAGAAATGCTGAAGCGTCAGGATCAGATCCTGGAAGGAGCGGGCTGGATTGAGCGTCGCCGCGGGATGCACGTGTTTCATGCGCACGTTTCTTTTCGCAGAGTTCATTGCCATTCGAAGGGTCGGCGGACGTTAGTCCCCGCCGACGCGACAATCAAGCGCGGCGTATCCACAAACGCTTCTTCGCCGGGAGAAAAGCCCGCGTTGGGGAACGGCGCGACCGGAGCCTTGCGCAGAATGAATCGGCAGGCTAAACGCCTTCCTCGGCACATCGCACAATCGGGTGGAGGACGAAATGGAAAGCACCGAGATCGCCGACAGCCTGAAAGAGGCGAAAGAGCTCGATCTTGACAGGCGGATCGCCATTTACATCGCCTTTCTGGCGGTTCTCCTCTCGATCTGTTCCGTCGGGGGCGGAAACGCCACCAAGGACTCCACCCGCACGAACATTCAGGCCTCCGATACCTGGGCCTTCTACCAAGCCAAACACCTGCGGGAGACCGCTTATAAGCTCGCCGCCGATGGACTGCAATTGAGGCTCTCGGAACCGGGCCTGCCCGATGTCAGCCGCAAGGAGATCGAACAGAAGCTCGCGGCGTATAACGCCGAAATCGCGCATTTCGAAACCGATACCCAAAAGGGCGAAGGGAAGAAAGAGCTGGCTGCAAAAGCCAAGGAGTTTGAAAAGGCGCGCGATGCGGCGCTGCGTCAGGATCCGTATTTTGACTATGCCGAGGCGTTCTTGCAGATCGCCGTTGTGCTGGCCTCGGCGTCCATTGTCCTCAAAAACGGCTCGCTTCTTTGGGGCAGCGGGTTTCTGAGCCTCCTCGGCTTTTTGCTGATGCTGAACGGCTTCACCCTGGCGGTGACCATCCCGTTCATCGAATAATTACGAACCTTCACGGCTGTTCCGGCGTGAACAGCCGCCACGCTCTTCCAATAGTCGACGAATGGCTTCAACGAATAGCCGCCCATCGCCTCTGTCCGGCCTGGGTCAGCTCTTTCCCACACAATGCGGTTCGATCTTCTCCCATTGAGAAACCTTGCCCTTGCTAAAGGGTTATGTAAGCAGCGGTAAATCGGAGATCAGAACAATGCCACGCCTTACATCGAAGGATCGGAAATCGGAACCGAAAGAAGAATTCGGTCTGCCGGGCGAACGAAAATATCCCATGCCGGATCGCCGGCATGCCGCAAACGCAAAGGCGCGAGCGGAGCAGCAATTCGAGAAAGGCAACCTCACGGCCACTCAGAAAAAATCCATTGACGCTAAGGCCAATAAAAAATTGAAGTCCCAGGCTTAAGGCGAAGCCGTCGAAGGCTGCCAAGCCATCAGCGGAGGCAGGGTTCCTAGACGGCGCCGGCCGGATCGCCGCGACCGGGCTCCGCTCCCCCGCTCAGAAACAGCCCAAGAGCGCGCCGCCGATGTCCAGCAGAAGCGCGGGGCCGCGCGTGACCATGAGGTAGGATGCGCCGAGGCAAAGCGCGCCAATTCCTCCGATCAAGCACCACTTCAAACTGGCGGGCATAGGCTCGTTCTATTCAGCTGGCGCCGCCGCCACAGCAGGCCGCGGAGCCGATTGCTCCCGGATGGGAAGATGGAGGACTGCAGCCAGAACGGCAACCACCACCGCCGCCCACCACAAGAGGTCGTAGGAGTGAGTGGTATCATAAAGCCAGCCGCCGATCCAGGCGCCCATGAAGCTTCCGACCTGGTGGGACAGGAACACAATTCCGTAGAGCATCGACAGCCAGCGCGGCCCGAAGAAAGTGACGATGAGCCCGCTCGTAAGCGGGATCGTCCCAAGCCAAAGCAGGCCCAGCAAAAACGCGTAGATCAGCACGCTTGTCTCGGTCAGCGGCAGATAGAGCAGCGCGAGGAAGACGCAACCGCGCGCCAGATAGAGAGCCGCAAGCACCAGGTGCTTCGGCATGGCGTCGCCGACACGCCCGCAGGCGTAGGTGCCGAGAATGTTTGCGGCGCCAATGACGGTCAGGGCGATGGCTCCGAGGCCGGGGTTGAAGCCTTTATCGGCCAGAAACGCGGGCAGGTGAACGGCGACGGCGGCGATGTGAAAGCCGCAGACGAAGAAGCCGGCGGTCAGCAAAAGGAAGCTCGGATATTTCACCGCCTCGGCAAGCGCGCTTGCAATCCGCTGTTCGGAATGGGCGCTGGGATGCGGGGCCGTATCGCCGCCTTGGGAAAAGGTGAACGCCAGCGGCCCCATCAGCGCGGCTGTTCCCGCCATGATCCAAAGCGTCGTCACCCAGCCCGCTGTTTCGAGAATGACATGAGCGTAGGGAAGCGCCACGAACTGCCCAACGGCGCTGCCCATGGTCGCGAGCCCAAGAGCCCAGGCCCGCTCGTCGGGGGGAGCCGCCCGCGCGATGACGCCAAAAATGGCGGTGAAGCCGGTTCCGCTTACGCCAAGACCGATCAGCCCTCCAGCGAGAACGACATGGCTTCCCCCTGAAGCCGTCGCCATCAAAATCAGCCCCGCAATATAGAATGCCGTGCCCGCCAGAACGACGCGAGTAGCGCCAAACTTGTCGCTCACGGCGCCAGCGAAAGGCGCAGACAGGCCCCAGACGAGGTTGAGGAGCGCCATGGATAGCGAAAAGACCTCGCGCTCGAGATTCAGATCCTGGCTGATCGGCTTCAGGTAAAGGCCGAAGGTCTGGCGAATGCCCATGTTGATCGCCAGCATCGCCCCGGCGCACCAGACGAGCGTCCAAACCGGATGCATCCGGCGCATGGCTCCTCCTCGATACGTTCCCTTTTTAACGGATGGCGTGATGTTCTCAAAGCCCGTAGATCTGGGCGCCGGGTCTTGCGGAGGGAAGACGCTGGGCTTTTTGTTTCGCGTCCCTTGAGAGGCCAGAAAAAGATGATAGCATGGGTCTCTTGACCACGCCTGTCATGCCCTATACAAGTGCTTAGATTAAAAGAACTTTTGGCGCAACAAGCCTAGATCTCACATCCCATGAACATCAATCGCGATCCAGTTTTGGTTGATCTTGCGCTCCAGGGCGGCGGCTCGCACGGAGCGTTTACCTGGGGCGTCCTCGACAGGCTTCTGGAAGAGCCTTGGCTCAAAATCGACGGCATTTCCGGGACTTCGGCTGGAGCGATGAACGCCGCGGTGCTTGCGTCGGGCTATGCGAAGGGCGGACCGGAAGAAGCCCGCAAAGCGCTCGACGATTTCTGGCGGCGCGTCTCGGACGGCGCGCTTTTAAGCCCGTTCAAGCGCACGCCGCTCGATATGCTTTTGGGGCGGTGGAGCATGGATATGTCGCCCGCGTTCCTCGCCTTCGACA
>JBAVVQ010000734.1:0-3976 GCA_049697375.1 Rhodomicrobium sp. | reverse complement strand
AGCGGCGCCCGCCACCGTCGAATAGAAGCCTGCGAGCGAGGATGCGGTCCCCGCGATGTGGCTCATCGGCTCCATGGATAAGGCGTTGAAGTTCGGCATGATGACGCCGAAGCAGAAGACGACCCCCATATAGAGGCCGAATACAAGCAGCGGCGGCTTCTCCGGAAAGCCCGCCGCAGCCATCAAGCCGCAAACAAAAAGCCCGGCGAAAACGGCGCGATGCGACACGCCGCGCATTCCGATCCTGCGCACCAACAAGGCGTTGAGCACGGACGCCCCGACGAGGAAGCATGAGATCGCGCCAAAGGCCAGGGGGAAGCGGGAACCGAGGCCGTAGACATCGACGAAAATCTGCTGCGCGCTGACGATGTAGCTCAGGAGAAGCCCGAACACGAACCCCATGCCGATCACATAACCGGCGGTCTGGCGGGTCATAGCCACGAGCTTGGCAGCCGCCTAGACGGAGGATGCTGAAAACGGCAGGCGGTCGCCCTCATGCCTCGTTTCCGGGAGGCGAAGCCAGGCCCACACGATCGAACTCGCCGCCACAAGCAGCAGGAAGTCGAAAATGATGCGCCAGCCGGAAAGATGGAGGATGATCTCTCCAACGCTGGGGGCCAGGATCGGAACCACGATAAAGACCATCATGACGAAGGACATGACGCGCCCCATTTCGCGTCCGCCGAAGCGGTCGCGAACAATGGCAAGTGCGATGACGCGGGGAGCCGCGGCGCCTAACCCCTGCAAGACGCGCGCGGCGAGCAGCCCTACAAACGAGCCGGAGGAAAGCGCAAGGATCGTTCCGGCGATGTACAGGGTAAGCCCCCCGCCAGGAGCGGCTGTCTGCGCCCGTAATGGTCGGACAGTGGGCCGAAGAGGATTTGGCCGGCCGCAAATCCTATGAAATAGATGCTGATGACAAGTTGCCGGTCGTTCTCGTCACTGACGCCAAGCGCATTGCCGATTTGCGGCAGCGCCGGGAGCATGACATCGATAGAGAGCGCCGTCAGCGCCATAAGAAGCGCGATCAGCGACACGAACTCGATGAACGACAACGGGAATTGAGCCGTTTGCGGCGCGGCTCCTTGAGACTTTACAAGCATGAAGCGGGCATGATTCCGAGGGCTGGACCCGAGTTAGAACGGGTTCAAGCTCGCCCGCTCCGTAAACTTCAGATAGGCGACGCTCGCCCCAATTCGAAGGCCAAGGCCCGTTCTGATCGGGACGATGAGCATATTTCTGCTCCGGTACACGGTCAGCCCGAAGCCGCCCGCAACGTAGGCAGAGCCGTCGATGCCCGGAAAACGCCTGTACAAGCCCTCGGAATTCTCAAGGTTATAAACGAGGAACAGGGTGCGCGACCCCGTGGCCCCGATATCCGCCCCGAGCGATGGCCCTTGCCAGTAGATGCTCGAAGGCGCAGTCTCGACGCCGTTGACGCGGCTGTAAAGCGTCCCCTCGCCGTATCGCAAACCCGCGAGAAACGCGCCTCCGCCCTCATCACCGATAATGTAGGCGTTCGGCTGTCCGAAAGTGTCGAACGCGTGGTTCATGACCGCTGCAAACTCCGAGGTCAGCGTGCCGAATACGCCGGCGCCAGCGTTGCGGATGTCCTGCGGGGTGTAGCCTGTTGGAGACGACGTCGCGGGCGGAAGCGCATCGCTGACAGGAGGCCTCAAAGAGGCGACCTTGCCATCCTGTTGAGATTGCGCGGGACGAATCGCAAGCGGCGCTGGCTGAGCATTGGAAGACGGGGGCGATGTTTCCGAAGCCGCCGGGGTCTTCGTTTGCTGGGCGCTTGCAGGAGGGCGCAGAGCCTTGGCCACGTTCGCCGACCAGGGCACATTCGCGGGAGGCACATTCGCAGGAGACATTTCCTCCGGAGTGGCCGAAGCCAATTGCGGCGGCTGGGCGGACTTGCCCATGGGGGCAGTCGGCGAATAGGGAGAAATCGGCGCCCTTCCCGCCTCGCTCTCGAGCTGGGCGAGAATGAAGCCCGCCTTCTGTCGCATGATCGCGATCAGCTTATCGTTGACGGATTTCAGCTCACTCAGGCGCGCACAAGAGATATCATTTTTGGGCGTGACGTTCAGCGTATCGAGCTGGCCCACAAGCTGCTCTATTTCGGCGTTGAATGTTTCAAGCTTGCTGTCGTCCATCGCGGCCGCGGCCTTGTCGGCTTTTTGCGACTCGGTCCAGCCTTTCGCCTTCGCTATCGCCAGAAGCCGCTCCTGGAAGCGCCGCTCACTTTCGCGATTGAGCGTTCGCAAAGCCTGAGCCGTTTGATCGATTTGCACGCCAAAGACATGCGCGTCGCACTGATCCGCCGCATGTCCCGCATAGGGGAAAACCGCAATAAAAACAGCAATGGCCGCCGCCGATCCGATCTTCATAGTCAAGCCCTTGCGCCTGTATAGCACTCTGCTCTGAAAAAGCCATGCCCCGATTCACGCCCCGATTGTAGCTCACAGGACAGGATACACTTACGTCCTCCTTAGCGGATTCAGCCGTCAACCGCAACGCGCTGCGGCCCAAAAGCCACAGGATGCAGGGGATTACGCCAAAAAGCAGCGGGGCCGCTTGATCGCCGGCTGCGAGTTCGGGACGCGGCGCGGTTACTTCACCGGCACGCCTTGCGCCTCAAGGTCAACGCGGAGTTCCGCGATATCTTTCTCGAAGGCCGGCACAATGTCGTCGCGCATGTGCTGCGTATCCTCGAGGATCGCCTTCGCCGCGGGGCCGGCCTTCCATTCATGGCCGAGAACTTCCTTCATGTTCCCGTCCATGCTGTCGTAATAGCGCCGGACGGCCGAGATGAGCTGCGGCGCGAGCTGGAAGGTGATGGTCTGCTGCTTCATGGTTTCCCAGACGAAGGTCTTCATCCTCAAATCGTCTGGATGAATGCCGGCATTGGACCAGCCATTCTTGTCCGACCAATACATGGTCCAGGTGTCTGACGGCAAAAAATACGAATCGGAAATGCGATTGCGGAGCGCTTTCTCGAAAGTCTGGCTCCAGTCGTCGACGGAACTGAGATTGTCCTTCACCTCGTCGAGAAGCGCGCGCCGCATATAAAAGCCGTCGCGCTCGGCTCCTCGCCACCTCGAATTGAAGGGCGGTCTTGAAGCCCGCCTGCGCCGCAAGATAGACGCCGATAATCGTCGAGGCCATCACGACCAAATTCGCGATCCAGAACTCGGCGTTTCCGCTTTCACGGACCCTGAAAATACTAACAATCGAAAAACGGCGCCGGGACATACTTTCTCCGAGCAGAAATGAAGCTTTCTCCGGTTCGCGCGCGATTATGTCGGCTTCATGATCGAAAAGGGTAGAGTCGCGGGAAGGAGGGGATAGAGCGCCTTGAGCCGGACAAGATGATGCGAAAACGGAGAAGTCTGAAAGAAGGTGTTCGCGCAAGCCGTGCGGTCTTATAGCATTTTCCACCGGGGACGTTCATGGTGTCGATGTTTTTTATAGGGCTTTTCATTGGCCTGTTCTATGCGGACCGGGTGCGCTCGCTTTTCAGGCGTATGCGGAACGGCCTCAAAAAGCTGTTCCGCTCAAAGCCAGGCGACGAGTCCGTGGCGGCGCTTGAGCCTGCGGAGGAGCCGCTCGCCATCAAGCTTCGAAAGCTTGAGAAGCCAATTTCTCCCCGTGGCCGAGAACGCGTCGCATCCGCGCGAATTTCTGGATCAGCCCTCTTTTCAGGAGGCCGCAGCGCTCTTCAAGAGTGAAGCCGTCCCGCTTAAAACGGTGATGCAATACGTGCTGGGAGCGAATTGGGGGCTCTCATGCGCGGCGCTCTCCGGTCTCGCAGGGCGCGCCGACCGCGAAAGCGCGGCCGAGCCGGTTGTTTCCGGCTTCGACCGGCTGGCGCCTTGGGCTATGCATTATGCACTTGCCTATTCCTAAGAGTCTGTCCACGAAGTTCATGAAGGATTGCAAAGTCGCCTGAGCATAATGCGGATGGAAGCGA
>JBAVVQ010000733.1:0-2010 GCA_049697375.1 Rhodomicrobium sp. | reverse complement strand
CGCTATAGGCGCGGGCTGCGCCAACGGCGTCCCGTTCGTCATTTTTCCCATATTTATCAGGGGTTGAAGCGGGCTGAAGCGGCATTAACCTGCCGGAAAGGCACTTTCGCCGACAATCTTTCAGATGAAGGAAATCGAACGAAAGCGTCAGGGCAAATTGGACCAAAAGACGCGGACATTCGCCAGATGCATACAAAACGCAATGTCCTGGCGAACGCACAAACGATCAATGGGCGGTGTGATCCATGCCCTTCATGCCGTGCATGTCCATCGGGTGGGCCTCGGCGGTTCCGGGCGCAGTCTTCTCGACTTTGATCTCCATGCTGATGGCGCCCGCCTTCGCCAGCGTGATCGTGAGCGGCGCCATCGCGCCCTCTTGAAGGGTCTTCTTGAGGCCGAGCAGCATGATGTGATAGCCGCCGGGCTTGAACTCGAGCGAGGAGCCGGGCTTTATTTCGATCCTGTCCTTCACGGCCCGCATCTTCATCACGCCGTCCTCGATGCGGGTTTCGTGGATCTGTGTCTTTTCCGCGATGGGGCTCTCAGCCGAAATGAACGTATCGGCGTCCTCGCCGGCGTTCTTGATTGTGAGATAAATGGCGCTGTACTGGCCCTCGGCCGCCGGGCGCGCCCATGCGTTGAGAATCGTCAGGTCCTTGCTGTGATACTCCTGAGCTTGCGCGGCGTTCGCGGCGAAGAGCGCGAGCGCTGCTGCCGCTATAATCGTGAGCCTTGTCATGCGGACTGCCTTTTCTCTGGCGGGGACGCATAATCCCGCCGGCTTATGATCGGGCCTAGTTTGGGAAGGTCTGTCGCGTCCCGATAGCTTTTCTATCGGAGTCAAATGCGGGGCTCGACTTTATCGCGAAAAGTTCAACACGGAAAGATTTTTGGCCGTTGAAAAGTCCTTCAGCGAAGCCGCTTTTACTGGCAGGCCCGGGCCATATTCGCGCGTTGGCATAATGGAGGAATTTATGAAACGGCATGTTGGATTCATCGCGGCTCTAGGGCTTTCGATCTTGATGGGGAACGCGGCGGCGGCGGAAACCGCTCACTGGCCTGAGGGCGCGAAGGTCTTTTTCGTCGAGCCGAAGAACGGCGCAGAGATTTCAGGTCCGGTGAAGGTCGTGATGGGCGTGCAAGGGATCGAGATCGCGCCAGCGGGCACGGACAAGCCGAACACGGGGCATCATCACATATTGATCGATACCCGACGCGCCAACGGGCGAAAAGGCGCTCGCGCCCTTGCCCGCGGACGATAACATCAAGCACTTCGGGAAAGGCCAGACCGAAACGACGCTGACGCTTGCGCCGGGCAAGCATACGCTGCAACTCGTCGTGGGCGATGGCAACCACATCCCCCACAATCCGGCGCTCGTCTCGGAGAAAATCACCATCACCGTGAAGTAGCGCATTCAGCACGTCAAAAGGGAGGCGGTCTTATTCCGACAGCTCGCGGGACCGTCGCGCAGCGGCGGCGACCGTTTCTCGCATGAGGGCGGTCAGGCCGGGTTCACGCATAAGGACAGAAAGTCCGGCGGCGGTCGTGCCGCCTGGGGAGGTGACGTTCTCACGAAGCTGGGCAGGCGAAAGGGCGGACCTGCGCAAAAGCTCGCCAGCGCCTTCGACGGTGGCTCTGGCTAATTTCTCTGCGAGATCGGATGGCAATCCGGCATCGCGGCCCGCGGCTGCGAGGCACTCGACCAGATAGAAGACATATCCCGGTCCCGAGCCGGAAACGGCGGTCACCGCATCGAGGTAACTCTCCTCCCCGATCCAGGCCACGTCGCCCGCCGCGCTGAGAAGCTTGCCGCAAAGGTCGCGCTGCGCCCCGGTGACATGCGAGTTCGCGAACGCGGCCGTAATCCCGCGCCCGATCTCGGCCGGAAGGTTGGGCATAGCCCGCACGATCGCGGCATCTGGCGCAAAATGGCGCTCGATGCTGGACACCGTGCGTCCGGCTGCGATGGAGAGCACCGCCGTTGACGGCCCAGCATAGGGCGCAACCTC
>JBAVVQ010000732.1:0-7377 GCA_049697375.1 Rhodomicrobium sp. | reverse complement strand
ATCCGGGCTTCAGCCGGTTGTTCGTGGGCAGTATGTCGCCATTCCAAGGGGAGATGTGATACTCCAACAGCCACTTCCGGCGCGGCTACATACGCCTCAATGCGTCCGTTAAAAAATTCCCACGGCGTTGACCAGGCAATAACTGGAATATTGACGAGAGCGTCCGCGCTGTCGCCCAGGTTCCGGAAGCTGCCATAGCTGCCCGTAGTCGCGAAATAGACGCCTTCCGGGAGCGGAGCGCCGAGAGCGTAACCGATTGTTTCGCCCGGCTGTGTAATGGAGCCAGCGTAAGCTGCTCCACTCATGGCGCTGAGCGCCATGGCGCCAAGCGTAATTGCAATCTTTGTCTTCATCCCCATTAGTCCCTCGATAGCGGGAACTCCCCATTGGTTTCCCAGCGGCCGATAATTTTTTGAACGCTGACGCTACGAGATACTGGAGCAGGGGCGCGAGCCCGAGCGACACACACTGCGCCTGACTGGATCGGCACCGATGCTGGTGCGGGGCTGGGCGCTACTTCTTGCCTGATTGCATACGAATCAAGCGAATGGTCAAAGTGTGCACAACTGGATGTAAAGCGCCAAGCGGTTCAAGAGCAAACTTAGATTTATTCTGAGGATTGTTGCGAAGTAGCACCAAGCATAAGCGTGACTTGGGCCTACGCTCTTGGTGAACTTCGAGCCCGGCGCTTAACGGCCTTGTATCAAGTTAACAGATATTCAACAAGCCATGAGCTTTGCCGTTGCTTAGGAGAAAACAGGTATCACGGCCGGTATCGCTCAAGTTTGCAGGTCATGTGACGCGTTCACGGCGAGTAAAGAATTCTCATATTTGGTCAACTTTTATTGAGAACGCGAATTCCTGCTCCATCGATGGGTCTCTTTAGTATAATAGTTTCCTTTCGAGAGAAGTCACGCGTCTTAAGGGCCTTGCGCTTCTGTTCAAGTGGAACCAATATAGTAACGCGCCTAGCTCGGAGACGTTTCTAAAGAGGAGGTAGAGCCATTTCCGTCAGTGCCCGGCTCATTCTTCCGCTGGGTGTCCATAACCACAATAAAACTTAGGCTCGGCGAAACGCTCCCAGGCCCGTGCCGGGGAGAAACGCTGCGCCCATACACGACCGATGGGAGGTAATCTATGCAAAAGGTTCTACTTGCCGCGTCGCTTGTCGCGACAGTGGCGGGGATGGGCGCGCCCGCACGCGCCAATGAAGACCTTGTAAAAATGCAGCAGGACGCCAAACAATGGGTAATGCCGACCGGCAATTACGCCAACCAGCGTTATTCGAAACTCTCGCAAATCACGTCGTCGAATGTCCACAAGCTGGCTCCCGCCTGGACATTCTCCACGGGCGTGCTTCGTGGTCATGAAGGGGCTCCCCTCGTTATTGGCGACACGATGTATGTTCATGCGCCGTTCCCGAATACGGTGTTCGCTCTCGACCTGAACAACGACGGCAAGATCCTTTGGAAATACGAGCCAAAACAGGATCCGAGCGTCATCCCTGTCATGTGCTGCGACACCGTTAACCGCGGTCTCTCCTATGTCGATGGGAAGATCTTCCTTTATCAAGCGGATACCACGCTGACCGTGCTTGACGCCAAGACAGGCTCCGTTGTGTGGCAAGCAAAGAACGGGGATCCGAGCAAGGGCGAGACAGGCACATCCGCGCCGATGGTCTACAAAGACAAGGTCTATGTCGGCATTTCCGGCGGCGAGTTCGGAGTCCGCGGTTCTGTGACGGCGTACGATATCAAGGATGGCAAGCGTGTCTGGCGCGGCTACTCCATGGGTCCCGATTCCGATACGCTGATGGACCCCGAGAAGACGACGGAGCTTGGCAAGCCGGTCGGCGAGAAGTCGAGCTTGAAGTCCTGGGAAGGCGATCAATGGAAGATCGGCGGCGGCACGACCTGGGGCTGGTATTCCTTCGATCCTGACCTGAACCTGATCTACTATGGCTCGGGCAATCCCTCGACCTGGAACCCGGCGCAGCGGCCAGGCGACAACAAGTGGTCGATGACCATCTGGGCACGCGATGCAGACACCGGCATGGCGAAATGGGTCTATCAGATGACGCCCCATGACGAATGGGACTACGACGGCATCAACGAGATGATCCTCGCCGAGATGGATATCGGCGGCAAGAAGCGGAAGACGCTCACTCATTTCGATCGCAATGGCTTCGGCTACACGCTCGATCGCACGAACGGCGAACTCCTCGTCGCGGAGAAGTACGATCCAGACGTGAACTGGGCCACGAAGATCGACATGGATAAGAGCTCGCCCCACTTCGGCAAGCCCGAGCGCGTCAAGAAGTACTCGACCGAAGCCAACGGCGAGGACGTCAACACCAAGGGCGTCTGCCCGGCGGCGCTCGGCTCCAAGGATGAGCAGCCGGCCGCGTACTCACCGAAGACCGAGTTGTTCTATGTGCCGACAAACCACGTGTGCATGGACTACGAGCCGTTCCGTGTGAGCTATACGGCGGGTCAGCCTTACGTTGGCGCCACGCTCTCCATGTATCCGCCTCCGGGCCAGACCAACATGGGCAACTTCATCGCTTGGGACGGCAAGACGGGCAAGATCGTCTGGTCGAACAAAGAGCAGTTCTCCGTATGGTCGGGCGCTCTGGCGACGGCTGGCGATGTCGTCTTCTACGGCACGCTCGAAGGTTATCTGAAGGCGGTCGACGCGAAGACCGGCAAGGAACTGTATAAGTTCAAGACGCCGTCGGGCATCATCGGCAACGTGATGACCTACGAGCATAATGGCAGGCAATATGTCGCCATTCTCTCGGGCGTCGGCGGCTGGGCTGGCATCGGGCTTGCGGCTGGTCTCACCAAGCCGAACGAAGGTCTTGGCGCGGTGGGCGGCTACGCAGCCCTTTCGAATTACACCGCTCTCGGCGGCACTTTGACAGTGTTCGCCTTGCCAAACGGCTGATCTTGAAACATATCATGGTCCAGTGCGCTGAGAGGCGCACTGGGATTTCCCGTTCCGGCCGTTACCAGATACGCCAAGAAAATAGAGGCCACGTGAAAAATAATGTCAGAGCTTTCGGGCTGTCTATAGCTGTTTGCCTGCTCGCAAGCGTGACGACAGCCTACGGAACGGATGATCCAACGGCCGTTAGCGAGAAGGATGGACGGTATCTGGATAAGGATGGCAATCCGACGTACAAAGTGCAGCCGGATGGTACGGTGGATTGGGCTACATTTTCCGGCTTCCGCCGCTATCACGCCGAGTGCCACGTCTGCCACGGTCCGGATGGCGAGGGTTCGTCCTACGCTCCCGCGCTCAAAAACTCGCTGAAAACCATCCCCTATCCGGAATTTCTGAGCATCGTCGCCGCCGGCCGCGAGAACGTCAGCTCGTCACAAGAGAACGTCATGCCCTCCTTCGGGGAAAACAAGAACGTCACGTGCTATCTCGACGACATTTACGTCTATCTGCGCGCACGAGAACACGAGGCCGTTCCACGGGGACGGCCGGCCAAGCACGAGGAGAAGTCAGAAGCGGTCAAGAAGGCCGAGACTGATTGCATGGGATGATCCCCAGAGCAGCCCGCGTCCAGCCGGACGCGGATAAGCTGCTCTGATACTTCAGAATCGATCAACTTTTCCGCCAGAGGCGGGTTGATCTTGAAAGCGTAAGCATGAGCATCGCGTCAGTATCGAGTAAAATCGCCGCCATTTCCCTGTTCGCAATAGGCCTCGCCGCCGCAAGCTGGAGCGTGGCGTACGCGGAGGAGGCCGAGGAACCGGCCACTTCACTTGAGCTTGTCGACCCGCACGTCTTTCGCGTTTGCGCAGATCCAAGAAATCTGCCCTTCTCGAATGAGGCTGGAGAAGGGTTCGAAAATAAGCTCGCGGAGTTCTTCGCGAAGAAACTTGATAAGAAGGTCGCCTACTCCTGGTATCCGAACGCGCCGGGCTTCGTCCGCAACACGCTGAACGCCCATAAGTGCGACGTCATCATGGGGTTTCCGCAGGGCAATGACTTTGCCCAGGTCACCAACCCCTATTACCGCACTTCTTATGCGCTCATATTCAAGCCGGGCGGCGGCATCGACGCCGTCGACTCGCTCGACGATTCGATCCTGAAGACAAAGCGGATCGGCATTGTGGCGGGCACCCCGCCTGCGACCTACATGGCCAAGAAAGGGTTATTGGCGAAGGCGAAATCCTATCCTCTGGTCATTGACACAAGGTACGACTCCACCTCCCAGGAGATGATCAAGGACCTCGAATCCGGTGAAATCGATGTCGCCATCTTGTGGGGACCAATCGCCGGTTACTACGCGAAGGATGAGAGTCGCAAACTGAGCGTGGCGCCCTTGACCAAAGAGCAGGGCGGCCCGCGGCTCGCCTACCGCATCGGCATGGGCGTTCGTCCGAGCGACCAGGAATTCAAACGCCTGCTCAACAGGATGATCCAGGAAAATCAGCACGAGATCGACGCGATTTTGCTGGGTTATGGGGTGCCGCTTCTTGACGAGAAGGACCAGCCCATCACATCTGCGGCGCTGCACAAGGAATGAGGATTTGCCTGGCAGGCTTGGCGGCCCTGAGCCTCGCCCTTGTCTTCCAGCCGGTGCGTGCGGAAGACGCTCGCCCCGCCGAGCCGCCGTCCTACCGCACGCGGGATTTCCGCGCCCCGACGCCGGCGACTCTCTCAGGCGCACAGGTGTTGACCACGCCGGAAGCCGCTGAATTGTGGCGCAGCCGCAAGGCCGCCTTTATTGACGTTCTGCCTCAAACGCCGCGCCCGGCCAATTTGCCCGAAGGGACGCTATGGCGGGACAAGCAGCGGTCGGACATCCCCGGAAGCCTTTGGCTTCCCGACACCGGATTCGGCGCTCTCAATCCGGCAATGGAAGGGTATTTTCGCGCAAATCTTGAGCGTGCCGCGGGCGCGGATCGGGATAAGACGCTGGTTTTCTATTGTCTCAAGGATTGCTGGATGTCGTGGAACGCCGCGAAGCGCGCTTTGAGCCTCGGCTACCCTCACGTCGCCTGGTATCCCGATGGCACGGACGGATGGACGGCGCTCGGCCTTCCCGTCGAGCCGATCACGCCCGCCCCCCGGCCGGAGAGTTGAAATACCGGTCATCCCGGCTAAGCGAAGCGCGAGCCGGGATCGCATAATCGTCGGCGCTTTTATTTGTTGCGATCCGGGATAAGGCTTCGCCTTTCCGGGACGACGGCGGCGGCGATCCGTTAGCGCACCTGGCGAACTCTGCTATCCAAGCGCGCTCTGGATGGCGCGGCTCAGCGCGAAAAGGCGCTGCTCGATTTCTACCGGCACCTCGCAGGCATAGCTCATCGTCTTTCGCCTGTCTTCGAAGATACGCGTCCCCCATTCTATCTGGCGGCCCAGTTCTTCGATCTGGGGCTGATCCGGAGTCGGCGAGTCTTGAAGTCTCCCGATCTTCTCCACTTCTTCGCGAATGGTCTCCGCAAATTCCTTCTGCTTGCGATTTGCGCGCTCAAGGCCGGTCATCACCTCCGTGCGCTGGGTGTTCAGAGTTTCTAAGAGACCCGCGAACAGGAGCTTTGCTTTCTCCTGTTTCTCTTCCGCCGTCCCCGTCAGGTAATTCGCGATGTCCTTTTCGGCCTGCGCCATCGGCGTGCGGCGTGCGGCAAGGCGCGCCACGAGTTCCGGAAGTCCGGGCGCCTGTTCCCAGGCATTTCCGACATGATCGATGGGCGGCCCCGCCCATATGGCCGCCGCCGAGAGCACAGGAACTTTGAGCTGCTTGCACGGCCAATCGGGATAGCGCTTATCCAGCGGCCAGCAGGGCGTGACCGAGCCAAAAAAGGTGAAAGCGGCTAAGCAAACGGCCAGCGTGCGTTTCATGCTGCAGCACGTCCTTTGAGTGCGGTCAACCCGCGGGAGGGATCATAGGCCAGAACGGCGCCGACCATGAAAACGATTGTGCATCCAGAAACGACGATCAAGGACAGCCAATTGATCTGAGCGTAAAGCGCAAACCGGATCAGTTCGACCGCGTGGGTAAAGGGGTTGAATTTGCACACCTGGTAGAGGATGGGGCTGGATTCCTTCACGCGCCACAAAGGGTAGAGCGCGGAGGACGCGAAAAACATAGGGAAAATGACGAAGTTCATAACGCCGGCGAAATTTTCGAGCTGTCTTATGATCGACGAGAGCAGCATGCCGAGCGAGCCGAACATCAAGCCCGATAGGATAAGCGCCGGAAGGACGGTCAGATACCCGATACGCGGTGGCTCGATTTCCCAGAAATAGGCGACGGCAAGAAAGGCGTAGACCTGCAGGATCGAGACGAACGTTCCGGCGAGCAGCTTCGACGAGAGCAGGAACCAGCGAGGGAACGGGCTGACCAGGAGCGTGCGCATGTTGCCCATCTCGCGGTCATAGACCATCGAGAGTGAGGACTGCATGCCGTTGAAGAGCTGGATCATCGCCAACAGGCCGGGCGTTATGTAGACCTCGTAGAGAATGTAGGTTTCGTAGGGTGGGATGATCGAAATGCCGAGCACCTGGCGGAAGCCCGCCGCGAAGATGAAAAGCCACACGAGCGGCCGGACAAGCGCCGAGATGAAGCGCTCACGCTGATGCAGGAAGCGCAGGCCTTCACGCCAGACGATGCCTTTGAAACAAACGAAATATTGTGAAAACGAGAAGCCGGACGACGGCGCCAGCACGCCTGCGCTGACGCTCATGAAAGCCCGCCATTGCGAAGGGCAGTAGCTTGCAGAGTCACGAAAGCCTCACGCTATTTGACTGCTGACCGTTCCCGAAACATGTTGATCGGCGAGCAAGAGTCAAGCCATGAGGCTCGGCTTCAGGGCGAAAATTCGTCATCCCGGCCAAGCGAAGCGTCGAGCCGGGATCGCAAAAAAAGCAGGAGTTTCAATACGTGGCGATCCCGGATTGCGCTCCGCGCTTCCGGGATGACGTCCGCGGCGGTTCCGGTTCAGCGGCTCGCCGATTGGCCGTTGCCCGGCTCGAGAACCACAACCTTGATCGCGTCTGCATCCGCCGTGCAGCCGATGCCAAGCGCCCCGCCGTGGGACGCGCCGAGGTTCAAGCCGACCGCCGGGGAGGTTCGATCAGGCGGTCGTCGCCAGCCGGGGCGTTGATGACCGTCAGCGCGCATCCGTTATTGGCTATAACAAAATAGCCGACGAAATGCCTCGATCCGACGACATAGCTGAAGCTCTGAATCGGCTTATAGGTCGCAACGGAAGCGGCATAGGTTGAGTGAGGGACACCATCCTTCGCCGAAACAGCGAAGGGAATGAAGGCTAAGGCTGCAGCGGCTATGGCGATGGCAAAGCGGCTCATGACGGGTCCTTTCAAGTCATTTTACTGGCTCCCCCGCTCAGCTTA
>JBAVVQ010000731.1:0-10077 GCA_049697375.1 Rhodomicrobium sp. | reverse complement strand
GATCGCGACAAGCCGAAATATTACGTCCTAGAGATGTTTCCCTATCCGTCGGGGCGTATCCATGTCGGTCACGTGCGCAATTATGTGATGGGCGATGTCGTCGCGCGCTATAAGCGGGCGCAAGGCTTCAGCGTGCTGCATCCCTTCGGATGGGACGCGTTCGGCCTTCCCGCCGAAAACGCAGCCATGCAGCAGAAGATCAATCCCCGCGAATGGACCTACCAAAACATCGAGGTCATGCGCGCGCAGCTGAAGCGCATCGGCCTGTCGCTCGATTGGTCGCGCGAGTTCGCAACCTGCGATCCCGAATACTACCATCAGCAGCAGCGGCTGTTCCTGGCTTTCTATAATGCGGGGCTCGTCTATCGCAAGAAAAGCAAAGTGAATTGGGACCCGGTCGATCATACCGTTCTGGCCAACGAGCAGGTGATCGACGGCCGGGGCTGGCGGTCCGGCGCGCTCGTTGAGCAGAAGGAGCTGGCGCAATGGTTTTTCAAGATCACCCACTACGCCGACGACCTGCTCAACGGTTTAGATACCCTGGATAAATGGCCAGACAAGGTTCGCGTCATGCAGCGGAACTGGATCGGCAAGAGCCAGGGCCTCTTGATGCGATTCAATCTGTCGGGCGAAAAGCTGCCGGACGGATTCCGGAATGTCGAGGTGTTCACCACGCGCCCCGATACGATTTTTGGCGCGAGCTTCATCGGCGTTTCGCAGCAGCACCCACTGGCGCAGGAACTGGCGAAATCCGATCCGAAATTGCAAGACTTCATCGAAGAGTGCCGCCGCATCGGAACGGCGCAGGAGGAAATCGACCGCGCGGAAAAGAAGGGCTACGACACCGGTATTGTGGCGGCCCATCCCTTTCGTTCCACCACAAAGCTGCCAGTATATGTCGCCAACTTCATATTGATGGAGTATGGCACGGGCGCTGTTTTCGGCTGTCCCGCACACGATCAACGCGACCTGGATTTCGCGCGGAAATATGGTCTGAAGGTTAAGGCTGTCGTCATTCCAGAAGACGCAGATCCAGCCGAATTCAAAGTTGGGAGCGAAGCCTATACCGGGCCGGGCAGGCTGGCGAATTCATCGTTCCTGAACGGTATGACGGTCGAGGACGCAAAAGAAGAAGTCGCGGAGCGGCTCGCCAAACGCAATATGGCCGAGAAGCGCACGACCTTCCGGCTGCGCGACTGGGGCGTTTCCCGCCAGCGCTACTGGGGTTGCCCGATCCCAATGATCCACTGCGAGACGTGCGGGGTCGTTCCGGCGCCGGACAAAGACCTCCCGGTGCTGCTGCCGCACGACGTCTCGTTCGACAAACCAGGCAATCCTCTCGACCAGCATCCGACCTGGAAGCACGTGGACTGTCCATCTTGCGGCGGGAAAGCGACGCGCGAGACCGACACCTGCGACACCTTCGTCGACAGCTCCTGGTATTTCGCGCGTTTCTGCTCGCCGCACGCCAAGGAGCCAGTGGATAAGACCGCGGTCGATTATTGGCTGCCGGTCGACCAATATATCGGCGGCGTTGAGCACGCGATCCTGCATCTGCTCTATGCCCGGTTCTTCACCCGCGCCATGAAGGATTGCGGCTATCTCACTTTGAGCGAACCCTTCGCGGCGCTCTTCACGCAAGGCATGGTGCTCCACGAAACCTACTTCGACGACAAGCAGCACTGGATTGCGCCGGCCGATGTGCGCATCGAGACGGTGGATAGCGTTCGCCAAGCCTTCCGATTGGATGGGGATCGTGAACCGGTCCAGATCGGCGGCATTGAGAAAATGTCGAAGTCGAAGAAGAACACGATAGACCCTGATATCTTCACCGAGCATTATGGCGCCGACACCGCCCGCTGGTTCATGCTGTCCGATAGCCCGCCGGAGCGCGACGTGCTTTGGACGGAAGAAGGCGTGCAAGGCGCCTGGCGTTTCATTCAGCGCGCCTGGCGGCTTTTGAACGATGGCCTGCCGCTAGCGCCGGCGCCGAATGGAAAGGGTCCGATTGTATTCTCGGTTCCTGCGCAGGCGCTGCGCCGGGCGGCGCATAAAGGCTTGAATGCCGTTGCGGAAGAGATCGAGGGCCTTCGCTTCAATCGGGCGATCGCCGCGGTGTATGAATTCGCCAATGCGCTCACTTCATCCTTGCAGGATAAGGCGGCGCGGGAAGATCCTTCCTTTGGTTTCGCCGTCCGCGAGGCGCTCGTCTTTTTTGTGCATATGATGAATCCAATCATGCCCCACCTCGCGGAAGAAGGCTGGGCGCTGCTTGGCTACAACACATTGCTGGCAAACGAGTCCTGGCCGAAGATTGAGCGGAGCTTGCTGATTGACGATACCGTGACGATTGCCGTACAGGTAAACGGCAAGCGCCGCGACGAGATCGTCGTTCCGCGCAATGCGGATCGAGCCGCGTTGGAAGCGGCGGCTCTTCGCCTTGAAAGCGTCACGCGTGCGGTCGATGGTCGGCCCATCAAGAAGGTGATTGTGGTCCCTGAAAGGATCGTCAATGTCGTGGCTTGAGCATTCGAAATCCAGGAGCCGCCTCCTTAGGGGAGTTGCGGTTGCTGTGATTGCGAGTGTGCTGGACTTCGGCGTCAGCGGCTGCGGCTTTCATCCTATGTATGCGACGAGCTCCACTGGGGCCCGTCTCACCGATGTTATGAAAGCCGTGCAAATCGCTCCAATTCCAAGCCGCGTGGGGCAGCGGTTGCGCAACGAATTGATATTCGGCGCCACCGGAGGCGGAGATCCAGCAACCCCAGCCTATCGTCTGGAGATTGCGCTTCGCGAAAGCGTTAGAAATACGCTCGTCACCAATACAGGCGCTCCAACCGGACAAATCCTGCAGCTCGATGCGGAGTTCCGCGTTGTCCGAATCAAAGACAACGAAACCCTGTTTAAGGGTTACAGCACGTCTGAAGCGGCTTACGATCTCACGGGATACTCAGGAATCACCGGCTCGATCTACGGCGACACCCGTGCGGTCCTCGATGCCGAAAATCGTGCGGCCCGCACCCTAGCGGACACCGTGAAGACAAGGGTCGCCGCATTTTTGTCTCGGGACGTTTAGGCGAGACTGAGCTTCTTCGTTGGTATTGGAATGGTTGCGCCAAGCGCAGCGGCAGTTCAGAAATTCCTCTCTGCGCCACCTAACAACGTGCGTGGCTTCTTGCTTTACGGCTCGGACGGGCTCCAAATCTCTGCGAGAGCAGAAGCCCTTGCCTCCTCGTTCGCGAAGAAAGCGGGGCCTGATGCGGAAGTGATCCGGCTTCACGACATCGATGCCGCGGCAGCTCCGGACCGTATCGCTACTGAATTGAATACAGGTTCGCTGTTCGGCGGCACAAAGATCATTTGGCTGACCAACCTTCCGGCAAAGGCGCATGCAGCCGTCCTTGAGGCCGTCGCAACGCCAATTCAGGGCGCCTTTCTTATCGCGCAAGCGCCCGACCTCAAGAAGAACCACAAGCTTGTCCAAACCTTCGAAGGCGCATCTTATCTCGCCGCCATCTCATGCTACGGTGAAGATCACGACAGCCTCATTGCCGGCATTCGGAACCATGTTTCGTCCCTAGGATGCGAGATCGATGCCGATGCCGCCGCGCTCGTTGCGGCGCGCTGCGATTTCTCGACTCTTTTGGCGCGAACCGAAGCTGAAAAGCTGATCACCTACGCCGGTCCGGCGCGCCGAATAACTTCCGCTGACGTGGACAACTGCTTGATCGATCAGCAGACGGCTGGCTCGGCCGAGATCATCAATCACGCCCTTGATGGTGAAGGCCGGAAAGCAATCCTGGCTTTCGAGCGTTTCATGGCGGTCGAGCAGAATGTGACCCCGCTTTTTGTCGTGCTCTCCTCCAGCCTGCTTCGCCTATATGCCCTGCGCACAGCAGTGGACGCGGGCGCGCCCCTGATGCAAGCCATCAAAGAGCTGAGACCGCCCGTATTCTTCAAGCAGCAAGAAACCCTTGCGGCGCAGGTTCGCGGATGGTCAGCGCAGGCCGTGACGGTTGTTCTTCGAGAGCTAAACGTCGTCCTGAAGGAGACGCGCCTGAGGGCCGCCCTCGCGGAAGACCTGACGGCAAACTTCATTCTGCGGATCGCCAGAGCTCGGCGCGCGACCCGTTGAGAAGGTCATCCCCTGTAGGGATGACTTAATTCGCCTTCGCAAAGCAATGAAAGCGAGACGCCTAAACTTTCCTGTGCGCCAGCAACGCCCGATGAATGACGTCAAACTGATCCATCGTCTTGTAGCGAATGATGATTTCGCCTGCTTCACCGCGGCCGGGATTGATCACGACCGCAAGTCCGACGGCGTCGCTCATCTCTTTTTCCGCGGCTCGCGTATCCGCATCCTTCTGAGGCGCAGCCATCCGCTCGACGGGTTTTGACTCCGCAGGCTTTCGGCCCATGACGAGCGCTTCAACGTCGCGGACGTTCAGGCCCTTTTTCACGATGTCCAGGGCGACCACTTCTGCATCTTCGCGCCCGATCAACGCGCGCGCATGCCCCGCGCTCAGCGAGCCGTCGCGGACAAGCACCTGTACGCTGTCCGGCAATTTCAGAAGCCGCATTGTGTTTGCAAGGTGGCTCCGGCTCTTGCCGATAATTTGCGCCAGCTCTTCCTGCGTATAGCCGAACCGCTCGACGAGATCACGGTAGCCGCCCGCCTCCTCGATAGCATTCAGATCGGAACGCTGAACGTTCTCGATAATCGCAAGCTCGAGCGCTTCCTGGTCCGATAGCGAGCGCACGATGACGGGAACGAGGTGCATCGAGGCTTTTTGAGCGGCTCGCCAACGGCGTTCACCGGCTACGATTTCGTAGCTCATCCCGGTCTCATCCACCGGCCTGACGAGAAGCGGCTGAACGAGCCCCTTCTCCCGGATCGAGGACGCAAGCTCGTCAAGCTCGGCCTCATTGAAGTTTTTGCGCGGGTTGAGCGGGCTCGGGCGCACGCGATCGATCGGGACCACGCGGCTTTCGCCGGCTGCCGGGAAGACGCGGGCAGTAATCGCGACGTTTTCGCCACCAATGAGAGAAGCGAGGCCGCGGCCCAGGCGGCTCTTCTGAACAGGCGATGGCCCAGCCGCTAATGCCCCCGGTCTTGTCTGCATGTCGATCTCCAGTCGAAGAGATTAAATGCTCAAATGTCTTCTGCCCAAGACATTACGCACCTACGCTGACCCGTCCGATACGGCTCGGCAAGAGCGAGCCGTCCTTTTTATGCGGCTTTCGCAGCCGCGGCGCGCTCGCGGTTTATCATCTCCGCGGCGAGATCCATATAGGCGCGGCTTCCCGCGCTCTTGTGATCGTAAAGAAGAAGCGGCTTGCCGTGAGACGGCGCTTCTGCAATGCGCACGTTCCGCGGGATGATGGTGTCATAGACCTTGTGGCCGAAGAAGCTGCGCACCTCGGATGCAACTTCGTCGGCGAGCTTCGTCCGGCCATCGTGCATGGTCAGAACCACGCCATGGATTTCGAGCGAGGGATTGAGGCTCGACCGCACGAAATCGATTGTTTCTTTGAGCTGCGTGATCCCTTCCAGCGCGAAGAACTCGCATTGCACCGGCACGAGCACCGCATCCGCCGCAGCCATCGCGTTCAAGGTCAGAATACTGAGCGATGGCGGGCAATCGATGAGCACATAGCCGAGGCGATCATTTTCGAGCCGATCCTGCTCCGAAGCGCGCAGCGAGGCGCACGCATCGCGAAGCAGATAGGCGCGGTTCGGCGCGGAGGCGATTTCCGGCTCAAGTCCAGCGAGGTCTCGCGTTGCAGGCGCAACGAATAAGCCGGGCACCGCCGTGACGATCATCGCCTGTTCAAGCGCCGCAGCGCCCGCCAGAACGTCGTAAGTGGAAACGTGCCTGGCTCCTTCCGGCACGCCGAGGCCCGTGCTGGCATTGCCCTGCGGGTCGAGGTCGATCACGAGAACGCGCTCGCCGGTCGCCGCTAAAGCCGTCCCCAGATTGATTGCTGTTGTCGTCTTGCCCACGCCGCCTTTCTGATTGGCGACCGCGAACACCCGAAGGCCTGCACCATGGTTTTTGTTTGTCACTGCTCGCCACCCTATCTGAGCATCGGCTTTTTGATCTCTAAGATCTGACCTTGCGCATCGCTGATACTGGGGTGAACATTCAAATCGAAGGTCCAGCGCTTCCGAGCGTCAGCGATTTCTACTCCGGCCTCACGGCCTTTCAAAAACAACCCGGCGGACGCATTACCGAAAAACGGCAGGGCCAGCTCCAACAGAGCATCGAGCGGCGCCAGCGCCCTCGCCGTTACCACTTCGGCGACTGGAACCGCGCCGGAAGACGCGGCATCGGCGACGCGCATGTTGTGCACGCGGGCGGGAGCCCAGGTCCGCCGCGCAACCTCGGAGAGGAACGCGCATTTGCGACTATTACTCTCTATGAGGTGCACACAGCACTCTTTCTGATTCGCGATCATAATAGCAATCGCGAGTCCTGGAAATCCCCCTCCGGACCCAAGGTCTACCCAGGATTTTGCGTCAGGCGCGAGAGCGCGGAGCTGTGCAGAGTCGGCGAAGTGCCTTTGCCAGATCTGCGGCAGCGTTGCTGGCGCAACGAGATTGACCGCCTTTTGCCATTGCAAGAGCAGACGCTCGTAGAGCTTCAGCTTCTCCATCGTTTCATGTGAAACAGAAAAAGCTCGCGCAAAATCCTCTGCGTTTTTGATTTTCATTCACCCTCCTGCAGCCCGCCAAGGCCGCATGGCGCTCCGTTTCACATGAAGCGAAGCCAAACCTGATCGCGCTTCTCATACCCTGGCGCTCGAGCGTTTTGAACTCACCGTATCAAGGCTTTGCAATCAGCGCCCCCTTATATGCGCTTCGACCCTTCTTTCAGTCACGGCATTTGCGGAGAGGCCAAAGCTCGCCCCATTAATCACCAGCAGGGAACGAAGACCAAGGTAAGCGGGCAACGCGGCAGGTCGCTCCAACAGAGGGAAAGGGGTTTCATGTGAAACAGCGCCGCGGAGCTGTGCGTCGGCCCATGCTTCCGCTTTTCCTAACCAAATGCGACATATGATCGATCGCCGGCTGAACCGGCTGAGCACGCATAATTGAGGAGGTTCTGATGTTCATTTTCCGGGCGCTCGGGGCGCTTTCGTTGATCGCAACGCTAGGAGCCGCTTTCGATGGTGCGCTCTCAAACGCAGCCGCTCAGGAAGGGCTGAGTTCTATGTCCTGCGGCGACCTTTGGTATCGCCGGAACGAAATCTTCGCCCGCAATAGCTATTGTTTCAAAACCGACCGGGCGCTTCGCGTTTTCGGCAACCAGGGGTGCCGCTTCGATGTGGAAGGCGATGTTCCGATGTCGCGCGCAGAGCGTGAAGAGGTGGAGATCATTCGGGCCATCGAGCGGCGCAAAGGCTGTGAGGCTTGAAACGGAATGGAAACGTAAAGTGAGAGTGTTCGCCTTCTTAACTCTTTTCCTAGGTCTGATCGGGGCGCCCCCCGCTTCGGCGCAGACGCAGGAGCAAAAAGCGCAGGCGCTCATCAACGCCTATCCCAATCATCTGGCCGGATTCGATGGGGTGAACCTCATCTGGAAAGATGGAGCCAAGATGCCATTCGGCGATGGCCGGGCGGACAAGCCGCTTCAAGAGTTGCTCGACCGGCCAGACATCGCCGATATGTTTCGCTGGCCCTACGTCTTCGACGGGGCTGCGTCCCCGGCGAGCGAAGAAAGCGATCCGGGGCGGGTGCGAAACGAAGCCTTCTTCGCGAAGATGTACGGCGATTGCCAAAAGCGTCCGGCAGGGTCGTGCGCGAGTGTGAACTGCGCTTCAAATGCCCCCATCAAGAGCGTGCCTTGGGTTTCCAAGTTCTCCGGCGGGTCCATGCAGGCAACCTCTGTGAACGGCGTGGATGAGAAGCTGCGGCTCATCTCGAAAGAGTTGGAAGCGCACGGCCCATCCTTCGCCAAATACCTCGTGCCGAGCGGCGGAAGCTATGTGCCGCGATGCATTGCGGGGACCACGCGTCTCAGCGTCCATTCGTTCGGAATCGCGGTCGACATCAACCCGCAATATGGCGGCTATTGGCAGTATGGGCTGCCTGCCGGCATGAGCGAGGAGCAGGTCCGGCAGAAGAAGATTCCGCTGGCTTACAAGAACCGGATTCCCATCGAGATCGTGAAGGTCTTCGAGAAGCACGGCTTTATCTGGGGCGGCCAGTGGTATCATTTCGACGGCATGCACTTCGAGTACCGCCCCGAGTTTCTGGCTCTGAAAGCGATCATGGCCAATGACAAAATCAGCCCGGACCAGTGACCCTAAGCGGCACGGGCCACCTTGCGGATATGGGCAAGAAGCAGCATCAGCGCAGCGGGCGTGACGCCGTCGATGCGCGCCGCCTGAGCCAGCGTCGCAGGACGGTGACGTTCGAGCTTTTGCCGAACCTCGTTTGAAAGACCTGCTATGGCCGCAAAGTCGATTGCAGCCGGGATGGCGGCGGCCTCATCTTTCCTGAAGGCGAGTATGCTTGCTTCCTGCCTGTCCAGATAGACCGCATATCGCGCATCGACCTGGAGGCGTTCCGCCGCGAAAGCTGGGATCGCTGATAGCTCGGGCCATATCGCTAAAAGTGTGCTCATCGATACGCCAGGCAGAGACAGGAGATCGAAGGCCGAACGGCGGCGCCCGTCCCGATTGAGCGCGATGCCATGTCGCGCCGCTTGGTCCGGAGTCAGCGACAGGCCTTCCAGAAGCCGCCGCGCATTCTCGATTGCGTCCGCCTTCGCCGCGAAAACCTGAAGCCGTTCGCCGCAAACGCACCCAACACGGGCTCCCAATGGCGTCAGCCGCTCGTCGGCATTATCCGCGCGCAAGCGCAGGCGGTATTCCGCGCGGCTCGTGAACATGCGGTACGGCTCCGAAACGCCCCGGGTTACGAGATCGTCGATCATCACGCCGATATACGCGTCGGTCCTCGACACGGCGAAGTCAGCAGGCCCGCCGCCCGCCTTCAGCGCGGCGTTGACGCCCGCGACGAGACCTTGCCCCGCGGCCTCTTCATACCCGGTCGTGCCGTTGATCTGCCCCGCCAGGAAGAGCCCCGGCAACCGCTTCACTTCCAGCGTCAGGTTCAGCTCGCGTGGATCGACGTAATCATATTCGATCGCGTAGCCGGGCCGGAGGACTGCAGCCTTCTCGAGGCCAGGGATTGTCTTCAGAAAAGCGCGCTGAATATCCTCCGGCAATGAGGTCGAGATGCCGTTTGGATAGACGGTGTGATCGTCCAGGCCTTCCGGTTCGAGAAAGATCTGATGGCTTCCGCGATCCTTGAAGCGGACGACCTTGTCTTCGATGGACGGACAGTAGCGCGGGCCGATGCTTTCGATCTGCCCGGAGTACATCGGCGCCCGGTGGATATTCGCCGCGATGATCGCGTGCGTTTCCGGCGTCGTCGCCGTGATATGGCAGGCGATCTGAGGCGTGGTGATCTTCTCCGTCACGAATGAGAAGGCCACGGGCGGTTCATCGCCGGGCTGCTCCCCCAACCTCGAATAATCGATGGTGCGGCCATCAAGCCGCGCGGGCGTTCCGGTCTTCAAACGACCCATGCGCAGACCAAGACCATAGAGGCGATCGCTCAGCCGAATGGCCGGAGCCTCGCCGACGCGGCCCGCCGGGATGCAGGTCTCGCCCATATGGATCAAGCCCTTCAGGAACGTGCCCGTGGTGATGACGACGGCGCCGCAGCGAAGTTCCCGCCCGCTTGCGGTGATCACGCCAGCCGCTGCGCCATCCTCGACGATGAGGTCCTCCACTGGCTCCCCGATCACTTCAAGATCAGGCTGAGAGAGGATCGCCTCCTGCATATGCCGGCGATAGAGCTTTCGGTCCGCCTGCGCCCGCGGACCCTGGACAGCCGGTCCCTTGGAGCGGTTGAGCATGCGGAACTGGATGCCCGCCTGGTCGATCACGCGCCCCATCAGACCGTCGAGCGCATCGATCTCGCGCACGAGATGCCCTTTGCCCAGACCGCCGATCGCAGGATTGCAAGACATCTCGCCGATAGTTTGGAACTTATGCGTAACG
>JBAVVQ010000730.1:0-4269 GCA_049697375.1 Rhodomicrobium sp. | reverse complement strand
TCCGAATTGCGTTTGCACCTTGACGGCCAGCTCGGCCGAATTTGAATCGGCGTTCGCCGCCGCTCCTTGCGACACCGCAATGCCGATAGCAACCGTTAACGACAAAAAGCGCGAAAGCACCGTTTCTTACGCTCCGTGGACGCACATTTAATCTCTACGAATACAATCTCATTTTAGCCCGCTCGTGGAGAACAAAAAACCTCCTTAGGTTGCGACCTCACCGCCTCTGTTGGCGAGAACAAAGACAACCCACGCTTCCAGGTGTTCCTTCTTGAGGGCGCCGGCAAGAGGGGGCCTCTGTTTCCGGACATCGCCGCCACGCTCATGCCTTAGCTGTCGCCTGACTGCGGCTTTTTATCACGCGGCAGATAATAAAGGCTGCAAAAATATCCTACAGGAACTTGATTATTGTCATGGACGTTCTTTGGCAAATACCAGAAAATACTTGACTTTATTGCGGCGTTCTAGCTGCCGCCAGGGGGGAGGAAGAAATGAAAACGTTAATTTTTGATAAGAGCGCGGGTCGTCTGCAATGGATCAGCGACCGGGAAATTTTTCTCGAAGCGCTGAAGGAGTTTGATGCCGCCGTCGGTATCGACCCGCATAATAGGAGGTTGAACCCCGCTGATTGGGTGTTTTACCGCGTGAGGGATGAGAAGGCCAGAGAGATAGCCGATTGGCATGAACACGGTAGTCCCGCCACGCGCGTTGCCGCTTAGATAGTAAGCGGGGTGCGCATGCAATGCGCTTATCGGCGTCTCGGCAACTTGCGCCTTACCAGCTTACTGTCCAGACTGTCCCATCGTAGGTTTGGCAACCGAGTTCGCCGAGATCCTTTGGGATTGAGGAAGCCGCTTTCGGACGATCCTCGAAGAGAAGGAAGACGCCTAACGGCTAGTCCCTTGCCGCGGTTGCCTTCTTGGCGCCGGTCTTCGGTTGTTGCGCGGGTTTTGCTCTGATCCGCACGGCCCGGCCCTCCGACTGGTCGAGATCGAAAGCTCCGGTCTTCCGGACCAGATCGCTGAGCTTTCGATAGCCGTATGTCCGGGGGTCGAAGTCCGAGGCGATGTTCGCGAGGCGCTGCCCCACCACACCCAAACCCACCCAGCCATCCTCCGCTTCCATTTGCGCGATGGCCTTGTTCAAGATGGGAATGGCCGCGCTCGGCGGTTCGAGAGCCTTGGGCGAGGGCCCCTCTTCGGGAGCCACAACTTGCGCCTCAGGCAAAAGGTTCTCAGTGTAAATGAACCTGCGGCAGGCCTGCCGAAAGCTCTCGGGGGTCTTCTGCTCGCCGAAGCCATAGACGTCGGCGCCCTGTTCCCGCAGACGCGATGCAAGCCGTGTGAAGTCGCTGTCTGAAGAGACAAGGCAGAAACCTTCCAGCCGGCCGCTGTGCAAAAGGTCCATGGCGTCGATCACAAGCGCAATGTCGGACGCGTTCTTTCCGGTCGTGTAGGCGAATTGCTGGTAGGGATCGATCGCGTATTTGGGCAAGATCTCGGCCCATGACTTCAAGCGCTGGCCGGAGAAATCTCCATAGATCCGCCGCACACAAGCCTCTCCAAATCTGGCGACTTCCTCAAAAAGGCCAGCGGCGATGCGCGGCGATGTGTTGTCGGCATCGATGAGAATGGCAAAGCGGGGCAACCGGTTTTCTTCCGCCATGATGGACGCCTTGATTATAGCAGGGGACGATTGGGATCAGGCCCTGACGACATGATGGCCCTTTGTGCCAATGCTTCGCGCCTCACGCCAGCCCCAATTTAAGCGCCCCAAACTGCATTTACCCAAGTCCGTACAAAATTGGGCCGTAAATAAGAGATTATATCTCACACTGTTGCTCTCAACGCTGGCCCCCTTGTGTCGAGGAAACCCTTTCCAACGGCAACGGTGTTTCATTTCCAGAACCTCGTGCGACACTCGAGAGGTAGAAAACTAAAGTGGGTCTAATGAAAACATATCAAGATTGCATCAGAGAATACGACGAAAAAATTCCACATAGGTCTGATGCTTATATGTTGGGTTTTCTGGACACCATCGCTTTCATATTTAATAAGAGTCGGACTGAGGTCAGCCAGGATATACAAGCATATAGAACCAAACGATATTACGAGGAAGACGAAGCATAGGAGCGCTTTCTTCAATTAGCTGCGCCTATTTTTGATATGATCCACGCTAACGACCGGAGTAAACCATGGCCCTTGATATCGATAAAGTTGAAGCCATCTTGCGTCAACATTGGCAAATCCCTACCGAATTAAGTCGTGCGAAGCTGCAGGAGCATGCTGGCAGAATCCACGTTTTGGTCCGTCAAAAATACTCTCATGACAATTTGAAATACCAGCTTGGTTTGATTCAAACGACCAAGCTCCGCCAAGACCTTGATGATTCAGCATGTGATAAAATCGCCGCCGACCTCCTAAAGCAAGCTAGCTAAGGCGCCAGGTTTCGATCGACGCTCATAGGCGAGAGGCTGCGAATCGGCCTTGTGTCTCTAACTTCGTAGCCTCCAATAGTTTCACGCTATTGGTGACCGTGGTAGCTATTACTTCGCCTCATATGGAGTATACCATTGTCCGAGCCTGCTAAGGCGATCACAATTTACGTCGACGCGGACTCATGCCCGGTAAAGGCAGAAATCTATCGCGTGGCTGAGCGGTGTTCGCTCAAGGTCTACGTTGTGTGCAACAGCGCCATGGCAGTCCCGAGAACGCCCTTGATCGAGCGCATCGTCGTCGGCAGCGATCCCGATGCTGCGGATGATTGGATCGCGGAAAGGGTCTCACGCGGCGCCATCATCGTCACCGCCGATGTGCCACTCGCCTATCGCTGCATAAAGGCAGGAGCCGATGTCATCGCGCCCACGGGTCGCGCCTTCACGGAAGAATCGATAGGCATGGCGCTCGCCACACGCGATCTCATGGCGGATCTGCGATCGGCAGGGCAAATAACCGGCGGTCCGAAGCCTTTTCAGCCGCGCGACCGAGCCATATTCTTGTCCGCCCTTGATCTTGCCGTTGTTCGGCTGAAGCGCGACGGGTTCAGCATTTAGAAGGCGCGATCGTTCGCGCGTTCCTCGGCATACCTGCCTAGCATTACAGTTGCAATTTGATCCGAACCTTGTATCCACGGGCCGCGATGATTCGGAGGTGATGGATGGCCGGGCATCGATCGAGACAACGCTTGAGTGGAACTGGAGGTCGTAGAGCTTGCGGAGGCGGGGCAGGTCGAAGCGGACATGCTCATGCTCGCTATCGAACCATTTGACCCACTCTAGGGGCGTCCAACCGACCTCACAAATCCAGCGTCGCCGAAACCGGTGTGTGGTCGGAGGGCTTATCCCAGGCGCGGGGGCGCCGATCGATCTCCGCACACTTGAGCCGCGCCGTTGCTCGGGGTGATAACAGGATGTGATCGATCCTGAGGCCGAGGTTCTTCTGCCAGGCGCCGGCCTGATAATCCCAGAACGTATACTGTCCGGCGCTCGAGTCGCAGGCGAGCACGGCGTCGGTCAGTCCCAGGTTCATGATGCGCCGGAAGGCCTGCCGAGAGTCCAATCGATACAGAGCATCCTCGACCCAGTTTGCCGGATTGTAGACGTCGCCCGGACGCGGAATGATGTTGTAGTCTCCGGCCAGCACGAACGGCTCTTCAAAAGCAAGCAGGGTTTCCGTGTGCGCCTTTAGCCGGGCAAGCCACGCAAGCTTATAATCGAGCTTCGGCGACGGCGCCGGATTGCCGTTCGGCGCATAAATGGACGCGACGCGGATTGCCTTGCCACCGGGCAACGAGATCACAGCCTCGATGTAACGAGACTGTTCATCGCTCGGATCGCCAGGTAATCCCGCGATCGTCTCGTCGATGGGAAACTTGGAAAGGATGGCCACGCCATTGAAGGACTTCTGGCCCAACACCGCGCAATTATAGCCAAGCTCCTCAAAAGTCCCGCGCGGAAACCTCTCCGTCATACACTTGAGTTCCTGCAAGCAAAGGATGCCCGGAGCGGCGCGCTTCAGCCATTGCGCACAGGCCATCTCCCGCTGTTTGATCGAATTCACATTCCATGTGGCGACAGTGAGCACGGCAGCGCACTAAACAGAAAAGGATGTGCCGCAGCCGCAGGACGCCGTCGCGTTCGGATTGGTGATCTTGAAGGAAGCGCCGATCAGATCGTCGACAAAATCGATTTCCGAGCCCGCCATGAACGGAACCGACACCGGATCGATCGCCACCCGCGCGCCGGACTTTTCGATGACCAAATCGTCCGCA
>JBAVVQ010000729.1:0-2550 GCA_049697375.1 Rhodomicrobium sp. | reverse complement strand
GAAAGCCCTTCAAGGTCGCGGTCACCGCCGTCATGCGAAAGCTCATCGTCATCCTGAGCGCAATGATCAGAAACGACCAGCCTTGGAAACACGCTCAAACCGCTTGAACCTAAACACGGTAGATCGTAATAGATCGAAGCGCCTATCTTTTTTGCGGTCCCGGCTCGCGCTGCGCTTGGCCGGGATGACGATTGCGAAGCGAGCAGCGCCAGGTCGCCCGTTGGCCGGATCGGCGGAGTTTGCTTAGGTGATCGGCGCAGGCTGGAGCACGGGTCAATCCCGATTACCGGCTGGACAGCGAAGACGAAGCCGTCAAAAATCGAACACGTCCGCCCGCACTGTCCGGCCCCGGCGAGGGTTAAGCGGCGGAAGCTTTTTTAGCGGTTGCGCGTCCTTACTCGGGAGATTTCAGATGAAAACAACGCCTCTTTGGTCACCTCCGCAAGGAGCCGCGAACACCTCGCGCATGGCTCAATTCATGGCGGAGATCAATGCGGAGTTCGGCGCCAACCTTCAATCCTTCGCGGATCTTCACGGCTTTTCGGTTCGCGAAACCGAAGCATTCTGGTCGAAGGCCTGGGACTTTCTGGGCGTCATCGGCGACAAGGGCGCGGGTCCTGTTCTCAAATTGGGCGAGCGGTTCGAAGAAGCGAAATTCTTCGAAGGCGCCCGCCTCAACTATGCTGAAAACCTGCTGCGCAAGAACGATGACAACAACGCCTTGATTTTCTGGGGCGAGGACAAGGTCAAGAAAACCCTGACCTGGGCGGAACTCCATGCGGCCGTCAGCCGGGCCCAGCAGTTTTTGCGCGCTCAAGGCGTTCGCGAAGGCGACCGGGTCGCGGCGCTTATGCCCAATAAGCCCGAGGCGATCGTTGGGTTGCTCGCGGCCTCGTCGCTCGGGGCCATCTGGTCGAGCGCTTCGCCCGATTTCGGGGTGCAAGGCGTTCTCGACCGGTTCGGGCAAATCGAGCCCAAGGTGTTAATCGCCTGCGACGGCTATTATTATCGCTCCAAGGCGCTCCCGATTGGCGACAAGGTCGCCGAAATCATCGCGCAAATCCCGAGCATCGAATCTGCGCTGATCGTGTCCTATCTCGGTGACAAGCAGCCGATTTTGCAGCGCACCGCCAAGGCGAAAGCCTGGCGAGAGACGCTTGGCGCCTTCGAGGCGAAGCCCGTCGAGTTCAACCGGCTTCCCTTCTCCCATCCCGCCTATATTCTCTATTCCTCAGGAACGACGGGCACGCCGAAATGCATCGTTCATTCCGCAGGGGGCTCGCTGATCCAGCTGATGAAAGAGCATCAGCTTCATTGCGATCTGCGTGACGGCGACCGGCTTTTCTACTTTACGACCCTCGGCTGGATGATGTGGAATTGGCTTGTGACGGGTCTTGCCAGCGGCGCAACGCTTGCGCTTTACGATGGTTCGCCCTTCCATCCCGACGGCAATATCCTGTTCGATTATGCGGATGAGGCGGGCATCAACGTCTTCGGCACCTCCGCGAAATGGATCGATTCGGTCAAGAAGGCCGGTATTCGCCCGCGAGAGACGCACAAGCTCAAAACGATGCGGATGATGATCTCGACCGGCTCGCCGCTCTCTCCGGAAAGCTTCGAGTTCGTTTACGACGATGTCAAGCCCGATATCGATCTGGCCTCCATTTCAGGCGGCACCGACATCTGCTCGTGTTTCGTGCTCGGAAACCCTCTTCTCCCAGTCTATAGCGGCGAAATTCAAGGCCCCGGGCTTGGCATGGCTGTCGATGTCTTCGACGAAACCGGGCAGCGTATGCCGACGGGCACGGGGGAGCTTGTCTGCACGAAACCCTTCCCGTCGATGCCGGTTGGTTTCTGGAACGACCCCGGGATGGCCAGATATCACAACGCCTATTTCGAGCGCTTTCCGGGCGTCTGGCATCACGGCGATTTTGCCGAATGGACGGAGCACGGCGGGATCGTCATTCAAGGCCGGTCAGACGCGACGCTAAATCCGGGCGGGGTGCGGATCGGAACCGCCGAAATCTATCGGCAGGTCGAGCAACTCGACGAGGTCAAGGAAGCCATTGTCATCGGGCAGACCTGGGATCGCGACGTTCGCGTGGTTCTGTTCGTCGTCATGAACGAGGGGCATTCCCTCGATGACGCCCTGCGCCGGAAGATCAAGCTGCAAATCAAGAACGGCGCGAGCCCGCGGCACGTGCCCGCAATCATCGTCCAGGTTCCCGATATCCCGCGCACCAAGTCGGGCAAGATCACCGAGATCGCCGTGCGTGACATGGTCCATGGCCGCGAGGTCAAGAACCAGGAGGCGCTCGCCAACCCGCAGGCGCTTGACTACTTTCGCGATCTCGAAGAGCTGCGCAAATAGGGCGTAGGTCTTCAGAGGCCGTAGGCAGGCCGCGGCGCTTCAGTCAATGAAGGGACGAGACCTCGGCTTGTCCGCGGCGCAGCAATCTATTCGTCTGCTCAGGGGTCGGGAGCGGAATACTGTCTTCGAGCACATTTAAGCCGCTAGCCCGGATATCTCACGAGAGATAGGTGCATCGG
>JBAVVQ010000728.1:0-1671 GCA_049697375.1 Rhodomicrobium sp. | reverse complement strand
GACTGCAGGAGTGGTAAGCAAATGCCCTCTGTATTATGCGATGTGGCTCTCTGGCTTGAGCACGCTAAACAATTGCGCGGCCTGAGTGAAGTCGTTTCCGATCCGGAAGAGAAGGAGCAGATGTTGGTGGTCGCCGCCGGCTTTGACCGCATCGCCGAACTCGCTCAAGAGCAAGCGGCGCTCCAAGAGCAATGCAACCGCTCGGCTCATCGACCTGCGCGCGCTTGGCGCGCGCGTAAGCGGCGAGCACGCAAGACGACCGCCCCGAAGGCTCGGCGCGCCCGCCCGTTCCTAGTTAGGAGCAATGAAAGGCTATCTCTGCACGCTTGAGTCGGAAAGCGGTTATGCAGCCGCATCGATCCCGGCTCATCAGCAAACACGCTTCATGGGTGGCGAAACCTGGTTTGGTGGATCGCCGCCGACGAGATCGGCAAAGCGCAAGGGAGGGAAACGGAGTTCGAACAACCCGCTTTCTTCGAGTTCTTCCACCATCTCACGGTAGAGCGCTGCAAGAGCGCGCATGACGTCTTGTGCTTGAGCATTTTTTGCGCGGCTTGCCTCTTCCTCGACATGCTTAGCGCGTTCCAAAAGGCTTTGTCTTCGTAGACGGAAATCCATGGTGCCCCTTCAAATTTGCAAACAGTAATGCGTTCGCTTGGCGATGGTTCCGCACGATCCCTGACTTACATGTTGATAAAGAAGAAGCCGCTCCCTGCGGAAGAGGCGGCGAGTTTTCATGCCTGGCTCGCTACAACGCCCGAACCTCTGCTTTCTTCCCTTCCAAAACACTTCGCGAGACGCGAAGCAACTTAATTGGTTGGGCAGGTTGTATTGATTTTTGTCATAGAACAGCTTGGGCAGGGGCGTGCTATACTCCCGCGTCCTAGTCCCCCGGAGGAATTTATGGCCGATACCCCATTCGAAATCCCGCAGCAAATGCGCGATCTGGCCGACCAAAACATAAAACAGGCGCATGCCGCGTATGAGCAGCTCACAGATTTCGTAACCAAAGCTGTCGGCGCCTGGATGGGCGCGATACCAAGTCCCATGGCCGCTGGCTTCAAGGATTTCCAAGACAGTGCTGCGGAAATCGCGAAGAAGAATGCCGAGTCAGCTTTTGCCCTGATCGAAAAGATGGCCAAGGCACAGAATATTCAAGAAGTTTTGACGCTTCAGACGCAGTTCGCTCAAGACCAAATGAAGGCCTTCACCACGCAAACGCAGGAGCTTCACAAGCTGATCGGGGAAACTGTCCAGAAGGTGCAACGCGGCTGATCCGGAAGGCTATAGCCGGAAAGCCGTCATCCGTTCACCCGACCCCACCGCGCTGACACGCGGCACAAATAACAGCGACCAAAAAAGAAGCCGCGCTAAGCAACCGCGGCTTTTAAGTTGAGGGTTAGGAATATCAGCAAAACAACCGTAAGCCTGGCCCGTTCCATGCAAATGACCGCATATTAGGCACTCAAAGCCGGTGCTCGCCGCTAGCGTTCGCTATCCTCCCCCGCCATGCTACCCTTACCGCATGCCTTCCATTGCCCAACTCTCGGCGTTGGCGATCGTCGTCTTTATCCTCTTCATCGCGGCCGCTCTGTATTTGATGTACAAGATCGGCAGGCTCGTGGGAGAAAAGACGACTGCGGACAAATTTCCCGAAGCGAAGAAGGCAGC
>JBAVVQ010000727.1:0-4044 GCA_049697375.1 Rhodomicrobium sp. | reverse complement strand
TGGGACAACGTCTTCCCTCCATGTCTTGTCCGCCTTCGGCGCGCGCCGCAAAAGCCGGTACATGACCGGCACGAAGAGCAGGGTTGCAACGGTCGCGAACAGCAATCCGCCGATGACGGCGCGCGCGAGGGGCGCGTTCTGCTCCCCGCCTTCGCCGACGCCGAGAGCCATCGGGATCATGCCGAGGATCATCGCGCCAGCCGTCATGAGAACCGGACGAAGCCGCGTGAAGCCGGCCTGGATCGCGGCCAGGGCCGGGGTTACCCCGGCGTCCACACGCTGATTGCAAAAGGTGACGACCAGAATGCTGTTAGCGGTGGTCAGCCCGATGCACATGAGCGTTCCCATCAGGGCAGGCACGCTGATATGCGTCTGGGTGACGAAAAGCATCCACATTGCTCCGCAGAGCGAGAACGGCACCGCCATAAGTACAATAACGGCATCTGTCATGCTTTGGAAATTGATCACAAGCAGCAGAAAAACCAGCACCACCGCCAGCGCCATTCCAGAATAAAGCCCGCTGAAGCTCTCCTGCATGGTCTCGACCTGGCCGCTTAGCTTAATCTTGATCGACTTCGATTGATCCGGCTGATCCGCCGCAATCACCCTTTCGATGGCCTTGGCCGCCGTGTTCAGATCGGTTCCCTGGACATCGGCGTGCACGTCGTAAACGGGCCTGATATTGAGCTGCGACAGAACCATCGGAGCCTTACCCCGGCCGAACTTCGCGACGTTCATCAAAAGCTGCGGATCCTTCGCCTCGGGCGCCGTCACGGGCAGCGTCCACAAATCCTGGGCGTCGTTGATCTGATAGGTTGGCGTCTGCACCACGAGCGGGTAGCTGACCCCGTTCCTTGGATTGAGCCAGAAGTTCGGGGAGACCTGCAGGCTGTTGTTGAGCGACACTAGGACATCGCTGGCGATGGTCTGCTGGCCGATCCCGACCTCGCGGGCCATCTCCCGGTCGACATCGACCGTCAGGGCGGGCGCGTCGGGAACCTGGAAGATGTGCGAGTCGACGACGCCGGGGACGCTGTTCAGGTTGCGCGCCAGTTTCGTCGCCGTCGCATAGGCCTCTTCGTCTTTCGGGCCCGAGACGCGGATGTCGATCGGCGCCGGTTGCCCAAAGTTCAGAACCTGGTTCACGATGTCGGCAGGCTGGAAGAAGAACTGGAGCTGCGGAAAGCGCTTTGGCAACTCCCGCCTCAGATCAGCCATGTGTTGCGGCGTCGGCGTGTGCTTCTCGTTGAGCGAGATGAGGATTTCGCCGTCCATCGGCCCGACCGTCGCCGTGTCGGACAGCGCGATGTTAATTCCGCTATAGGGCAGGCCGATATTGTCGAGGATGACATCGATCTGATCGCCGCCAACGATGTCGCGGATGGCGCCTTCCACGTTTGCGAAATATTGCTGGGTCGTCTCGATTTTCGTCCCGGGAGGCGCGCGCACATGCAGGCGCATTTGCCCGGCGTCGATCTGCGGGAAGAAGTCCATGCCAAGCCGCGGGTATAAGGTCAGCGACGCGCCGACCACCAGGGCAAAGAAAGAGACGGTGATCAAAGGCCGGCCAACCATCCAGGCCAGCGCGTTGCGATGGACCACGCGCAGAATAAGAAACCCCCGCTCGAAAGAGCGGTGAATGAACCCGAACGGATTGAACCGCCGCGGCCGCCTGTCTCCATGCCCACCCCCGGCGCCATGTCCAGCGCCATGTCCAGCGCCGTGACCGGAATGAACCTGCGAGGCCATGAGGTATTTGAACAGAAGCGGAATGAGGGTGAAGGAGAGTATCAGGCTCGCGATCAGCGCAATGATGACCGACAGTGAAAGCGGTGAGAACAGATATTTGGCCGTGCCCGTCAAGAGAAACACCGGCACGAACACGAGGCTGATCGACAGCGTCGCCAGAACGGTCGGGAGGGCGACCTCGGAGGTGCCATTGAGAATGGCCTCCTCCAGGGGTTCGCCGAGCCCCACGTGGCGTTCGATGTTTTCGATGACCACCGTCCCATTATCAACGAGGATGCCGACGGCAAGGGCAAATCCGCCAAGCGTCATGGTGTTGAGCGTCTGCCCGAAGAGATAAAGGCCAAGAACCGCGAAGATGATGGAAAGCGGGATCGACGCCAGGATGATCAGCGTCAGCCGCCAGTTGCCGAGAAACAGGAGGATCATGAGCGCGGTCAACCCTGCCGCCATCAAGCCTCCCATGATCACGCTGTTGAGCGCCGCGTTCACGAAAATCGATTGATCGAAGATAGGCTTTAGCGCCACGCCCGCCGGCAGCAGCCGCTCAATATCCGGAAGCGCCGCCTTGATGCCATTGATGACGGCCAGCGTGGAAACACCGCCGGTCTTGCGCACCAGCATCAGCGCCCCGGGCAGCCCGTTCTGCGTCACCGAGTTGGTCTGAACCTGATAGCCATCGTGAACATGCGCCACGTCGCGCACAAAGACCGTCTTGCCGTCGATAGTCTTGATCGGGAAGTTGTTAATCGCATCGATCAGGTCCGGGCTGTTGTTCATCGAGACCGTGTAGTCTTTGTTCCCGATCTTCACGTCGCCCGATGGCATGATGACGTTTTGATGGGCGAGCGCCTCCGATACGTCGGCGGGGGTGAGTCCCCGCGCCTGCATGGCGTCCTGATCGAGCCCGACCATGATTACGCGCGGCTTGCCGCCGTAAGGGTAGGGAACAGACGCGCCGCGAACCACGGCGAGAGCAGGCCGGATGATGTTCTGCCCAAGGTCGTTAAGCGCGGTGTCCGTCACCGTATTGCTCGAGAGGCTCAGCTGGATGATCGGAACATCGGTCGCGCCATACCTGAGTATGAGCGGCGGCGTGATGTTGCGCGGCATGTATTTGAGCACGACAAGCGCCGAACTGCCCAATTGCGAGATGGCCCGGCTGACATCCGCGCCTTCCTGCAGATAGACCTTGATGACGCCAACGCCGACATAGCTGTTGGCTTCGATGCGGGAGATGTCGTCGACGAGCGAGGCCAGCTGCCGTTCGTGAAGCGCAAGGATGCGATTTTGTATGTCCGTCGCGCTCATACCGTTGTAGGTCCAGACGACGCTGACAACGGGAATGTTGATTTCGGGGAAGATGTCCGTCGGCATGCGCTGCGCCGCCCCGCCAGCCAGCAGACACATTAGGGCGATGACGGCGAAAATTGTATAAGGGCGCCTTAGCGAAAATCCGGCAAGAGACATGTGCCTCCGAAATGATAAGCGCAAGCCATACTATGGCAAACGTCAGAATCGGGTCTTTATGTTAGGCGCACGATGTCTCGCATTCAAGGAATGAACAACTTTCAAAATTGTAATCTATTCGTTTCTGGTGGACCTACAGCTCTTTCCAAGCGAGTAAAGCAATTGTGCTTGCCTAGCCGTTCTTATTCATTTTAGCGCGTCATGGATAGCGGCCTGAAGAGTTGATGCGCATAGCCTTTGCGTCTTTTTTCATCGCGAAAGGGCCACGCAAGTTGGGCGCCCCTTTCCTGGTCGCAAATGTGCGGCTGCTCGCGCCGCTGGCCGACCACGCACGAATGCGGGATGATGTGCTCAGACGCTATTTCTCCTTGAGCCCATCGCGGAAGGCGATGGCTTCGAGTTCTACCCGGACCGCATCCATCACGGGAACCACGGGCCGCGCCTCGAAGACGAAGGCAGGAAGCATCGAGCAGAACTTGTGAACGGCCAGCGGATCATCGCAATCCAACAGCATATATCCGCCCCAGTCACCCACCCGGACCACGAACATCTCGATCTTGAAATTGGAAGGGGCTTGCCATTGTGTAAAAACTTCCAGAATCCGTTTCTGAGCGTTTTCATACTCGGTAGGCGATCCCTGCGGACGCTCGGACCAGCTTAGAATGTATTTCATCGGAAGTGTGCTCCGTTAAGTATTGTGATCTCGGCGCCGGGCCGGACCCAGAATAAATATCCGGTGCAAAGTCGTATTCCGCTCGACCGGCATTGCAGACTAGAGCGCGTCCGGATAAGTGTGAAGCGGTTTTCCGATAAGACGCACGATAACAC
>JBAVVQ010000726.1:0-1895 GCA_049697375.1 Rhodomicrobium sp. | reverse complement strand
GGCCGTATCAACCAGTTGCTTGCAGACGTCAGCCCGCTGGAAACTCCGCTTCTGCGCCAAATCAAGAAATTCGGGTATGCCATAACCGCGGTCATCGCGGTGATCAGCGTGCTGATCTTCTCCTATGTACACTGGCTGGGGCACATGGGCTTCGTCGAGCTCTTCCAGGCGGGCGTCGGCATTGCGGTGTCGCTAATCCCGGAAGGATTGCCTGCACTCATCACGATCACGCTCGCCATCGGCGTGCAGCGCATGGCCCAGCGCAACGCCATCATCCGGCGGCTGCCTGCAGTCGAGACGCTCGGTTCGGTGTCGCGCATCTGCTCGGACAAGACGGGCACGCTGACGCTGATGGAGATGATGGTGACGTCCGCCGTCACCGCCGAGTCCACTTATGAAATCACCGGCGACGGCTATGCGCCGGAGGGCGAAGTCAAGCAGGGCGGAAAGCCCGCGGGCGACGCGCCAGTCCTTGCGCTCATGGGGCGTGTCTCCATGCTCTGCAACGACGCGGAGCTGTTCCAGGAGGAAGGCGCCTGGAGGGTGGAGGGCGATCCGACTGAGGGGGCGCTCTATCCGTTCGCAACCAAGCTCGGCCTGGATCGGCAGGCCGAGCAGGCGGCTGCTCCGCGCATCGACGCCATCCCGTTTGAGTCGGAGCACAAGTTCATGGCGACCCTCCACAAGGCCGCGGACGGCGCGGAGGTGCTGTTCGTCAAGGGCGCGCCGGAAGTGATCATAGAGCACTGCGATCGCCAGCAAATGGCCGCCGGCCAACCCGCGCCGCTCGACCGCGCGCATTTCCTGCAAGGGTCAGACAGGCTCGCCGCTCAAGGCGAACGGGTGCTGGCGCTAGCGTGGCTCGAGAATCCGGACGTGAAGGTCGGCAGTCTTGGTCCCGCCGACCTGCCCAAGACCCTTGTCCTGCTCGGCCTCGTCGGGCTGCTCGATCCGCCCCGCAAGGAGGCCATCGAGGCCGTGAAGGAATGCCACGGCGGCGGAATCCGGGTGACGATGATTACCGGCGATCACAAGATCACCGCGGCCGCGATCGCGAAAATGCTCGGGATCGGCGACGGGAAGACCGCGATAACAGGCGCGGAGATTGAGAAGTTGGACACCGCCACGCTCCAGGAGCGAGTCCGCGACGTCGACGTATTCGCCCGCGCGAGCCCGGAACACAAGCTGCGGCTGGTCAAGGCGATTCAGGCCAACAAGCAGATCGTGGCGATGACGGGCGACGGCGTGAACGATGCGCCCTCTCTCAAGAAGGCCGACATTGGCGTCGCAATGGGGATCAAAGGCACCGAGGTGACGAAGGAGGCCGCTGGGATGATCCTGGCCGACGACAATTTTGCCTCGATTACCGCGGCGGTTAAGGAAGGCCGGACGGTCTACAACAACATCGAGAAGGCCATGCTGTTCCTGCTGCCGACCAACGTCGCGCAGGCGCTGGTCATTGCCGTGGCGATCTTTTTCGGCTTCACCATGCCGATCACGGCGCCGCAAGTCCTCTGGGTCAACATGGTCACCTCGGTCACCCTCGGCCTAGTGATCTGTTTCGAACCGCACGAGATCGACGTGATGCAGCGGCCCCCGCGCGCCGTCGACCGCTCGATCGTGACTGGCTTCGGCGTCTGGCGAATCATATTTATCGGCCTGGCGCTCCTTGCCTACACGCTGCTGGCCTTCTTCTGTATGAAGTCCCAGGGCGCATCCGACGCGCTCGCGCGGACGGTCGCGGTCAGCGCCATCACCATCGGCCAGGCGTTCTACCTCTTGAACAGCCGCTACCTCATCGACTCGTCGCTGTCCCTGAAGGCGCACATGGGCAACCGGTACCTGCCGCTCGGCATCGTTGCGGTCGTGATCCTGCAGCTCTTGTTCACCTACAC
>JBAVVQ010000725.1:0-9363 GCA_049697375.1 Rhodomicrobium sp. | reverse complement strand
GGTCAGGACTTCCACGAAGTCGGAATCCGAGACGAGGAAGTTTGCCGCGGGTGAAACCGAACCTAGCGGCTGGTAAAGCAGCGTGCTCCAGTTCTCCGCGTCCGCCGGTTCTGCGCGCTCGCCATTCTCGCCGTGAAAATAATGCACCCATTCGCCGAAATGCTCGGCTTGGCTTACGCCCTGCGCCATGCCCCAGCCCTTTCTGCCAGCGAGCGCGCGCTGCGGAAGGTCGTCGTACCAGGCATGGACGATGAGCCTCACCGCAGGCACGGAAGCGAAGAGGCGGTGCAAAGGCGTGGGCGGCACGGCGGCGCTAAAAGCTTCCCGCATCGCGGCCACAACGGTTTTTCGGTGCTTGAAATTCTCGATGAACTGGGCGGCGGCCGTAAGCTGTTTGCGGATTTTATGCGGAACGCTGGCTTTCGCTGTCAGCCGGTCCACCAGGACTTCGGGAGCCGCAGGAAGCGGGCAGGCTTCGCCAGCGAGCTTCAGCACACCCGGCCCGAAATAAGGGATCACGAGCCCCTCCGCGAGCGCCTCGCGGATCGCTCCAGCCGCGTTCATGGTCATGTTACGGTCCTTGCTAGTGTGAGAGCCGCAGCCTTCGGCGCTAACGTCCGCGGCCGTAATATGCGGGTCGGAAAGGGGAATAGAGTTCTCGTTCACGCTTTCCCCTGCTTTGCCGCGAGGATAAGGCCGGTCGCGCGTTCCGGGCTGCCCGTCACCGTCCAGCAATGGTTGCCGCCATCGACCAGGTACAAATCGAAGAGCGCATATTGCCGGAACGGCGTCTCCATGCCCATGTCGGACTCATCGGCACGCGTCAGCGACAGTTTTGGGAAGCGGGTGCGCAGCGCCGCGTAGGCCTCCGCCACGGCGCCCGCCTGGCTAAGCGCGGCCTCGATGCCAGCGATGTCCGCAGGCGTCAGAGCCATGATTACGCGCCGCCTCGCTTTCGCGCCTCAACGGTAATCGGAAGCTTCGTGTCTGCGGCCATCTGCGGAAGTTCAAGCTGCCAGCCATTCTGAAGCGTGACGATGCCGCCCCACATTTCTGCCTTTTCCATCGAGACGATGGGTTCTTCCAGATCCTTCTTCGGGACATAGGCGGAGATTTTTCCGTCGGAGGTCTTCCGGATCATGACTTTCATCTTGCGCTCCAAATTCGCCGCATTGGCTGGTTCAAGACCGTTTCATTCCTCAAACTGAATGGATCTCGCCTTCGAGGCAGCCGACCACCCGCTTCTCCGTGAATTCGACGAGGTAGACATGCGCGCCAGTTTCCGTATGCGCGCCGATTTGAACGATCTCGCCCTTGTCTCCCGCTTTTATGAGAAGCGCGCCTTCAGGTTCGCCTGGAAAGGTCCCGTCATTGAACAGGTCGATCGAGGCGGCGACGGGCTGGCCCCATTGAAATTTCGGCTGTTGCGATTCGGTCATGCGCTCCCTCCCTCGGAAGCTGCTGGGTCTGCGAGTTCGAGTTCCTTGCGCTTCATGCCAACGCGATAACCGGTGGACACGAACTCGACGCCGTAGATGTAGAATTGCTGCAGGAAGGTCCCAATGCTGACGACATAGCCTTCCTCGCCCTTCTTGCACAGGATGTCGCCGATGTCCTTGCCCGGAAAGGTTCCGTCGTTGCGGATGTTGCGAAGGCTCCTGACCTTGTCGCCATAGCCGAAGGCAGGCGGGCCATCGAGTTCGACGATGTCGCTATCGCGGCTGATTTTCATCTCAGCGGCTCCCGTGGGGTTTGACGGCTGGTGCGCGGATCGAGCCGCACAACATTGGTGGCCTTCTGCGCCTCGACTTGCTCCAGGCGTTGCAGCACAAACTCGCGCACCAACTCGTCTGGGTCATTGATCATCTCGCGCAAAAGGCCGGGCGATGCCCGGCAAGCGGCCTCATAGCGGACGCGCCAATCCAGGTCGCGGTGAAAGCCGCCAAGGTCCTTCGGTTCAAGACGGCGGACCGCGGCCAAGCGCACTTCCCTGTCTTCGTCCGACGCCATGCGGTGTAGGGCGCCGCCTCCGATCCTGCTCGCCACAACGCGTCTGACCTCGGGTTCGTCATCCGCCATCATCGCGGGCAGCAAATCCGCGCCTACTCGGCGCGCAACCGTTAGCCGGACGTAATAATCTTCGTCGCGCATCATCGATACGAGATCCCCCACTTCGAGAAGCGAAGCGACGCGGATGCGCACTTCCCGGTGCGGGTCCTCGCGGAGCAAGAGCAGATAGCGGCGGGGAAGCCGGCACACCGCGTTCCAACGCACGGTCTCGTCCGGATCGGCGAGCAGCGGCGGAAGCAAGACCAAGTCCGCGAATTTGGCGGCAATCGCGCGCACCTCGAAATGCGGGTGATCGAGATACGCGTTGGAGAGCTCCGGGTTCCAAGTGAAAAAGCGATCGATCCGCCTTGCATAGCGGTCGCGGACGCAAGCGTGTTTGAGCGCGCAGCGCCCGCCTTCATTAACGCCGCGATTGGTGCAGGGGCCGCAATCCACCTGCCTTCCCTGCCAATCGATGGCTTCGTCGATGTCACCCGTCATCTTCTTCTCCCATGCGGTCGAGGATGCCGAGCAGCACTTCCGCGCCGATCTTGTCGGCTGGATCAAGTTCCAGCAGCTTTGCCGCCATCGCGCGGCCCTCCGCGAGATCGCCAAGGCGCATCGAGAGGTAGGCGGCCGCCTTCAGTGTGAAGAGATAAAAGCGCGGGAGCGCGGCGGCGAAGTCACTGAAATTCGCCTGATCCCGCCGGACTTCGCGCCAATCGAGGGGAAGGCCATTGTCGCGCGCCGCCTTCTTCAGGCAGATTTGAGCGACATTGAACGCCTCGGCCAGGCGGTGCTGGTAGAAATAAAAGCGATAAAGCCCAATCAGCACCGCCGCATGGGTGCGTGCAAGCGCTTGCGCCCGCCACAAATGCGCTTCCGCCACTCGCGCATCCTGGTAGGAGCGAGCCGCAAGGCGCAAATGCCGCCCGGCAGCCTCCGGCAATCCGGCGCCAAGAATGGTAGCCGCAAGGATGGGGTCTTCCGCCATCGCGTCTATATCGTGTTGGGGCGGCGGCGCCATCGCGTGGGCTCTCCTATTTCAAACCGCCGGACAAATCGGCGATGACCACGCCCGGGCCGCAGCCGCACGCTTTTTGGTTCGGATTGTGGAACACGAAGCCCGATTGCGTAGGCGTCTCGGCAAAATCGATGGTGACGCCGTCGAGAAGCAGGCGGCTTTCGGCTGGGAGGAACAGCTTAATTCCGCTGATCTCGATGACCGCATCGCCCGCCTTCGGCGCATTTTCGACGCTAAACTCGGCCGTAAGGCCGGAACATCCGCCAGCAGTCACCCGAAGGCGTAAGCCACTGCCAGGGCCGCCATCGAAGCGCAGCATGCGCTTGATAAACTTTTCCGCCGGCGGTGTGATCGAGAGTTGCATTCATTCTCTTTCTGAGCGCTTGAAAGCGGCCCTAAGATTTCCCTCTTCCCCCTGAGAGAAGAGCGAGGGTCACCAGTTAGAGGTCCGCTCGAATTAGGCGCGGGCTTCGTAGCGCGGATAGCTCGTGTCGATTACGCAAGTGTTCTCGACCGGGCATACAGCGACGCACTGGGGCACGTCGAAATAGCCGATACACTCCGTGCACTTCTTTGGGTTGATGACGTAGGTCCCGTTCTTTTCGCTGATTGCGACGTTCGGGCATTCAGCGTCGCAAGCCGAACAGCTCGTGCATTGGGAAGCGATGATTTTGTAGGCCATTGATAGATCTCCGTTTCTGGGAAGAAAGTTGGCTCAGGCGGCGATGAACGCGCCTTGGCGGATGTCAGCGTCGCCCCGCTTTGTGTGCGTGGCCTCCCCGCTTTTGATTTTGCCGAGATAGTCCTTGAAGTAGGCAATGGCGGATTGCTCGATGAACTCGTGCGCGTATTGGTCCACGGGCTCGATGCCGGCCTTCAAGAGATCGTTCTTCGGACAGCCGCCAATTTTGGCCACGAACACCGCCGAGCAGTCGTTGATGGCGCGGATGACGGTTTCCAGGTTGTCTTCGTCGCCGAAACCGCCTTGGCAATAGAGGTCCACGCGCCGGTGGCCAACGAATTTCGAGCCGGTCGAACTCAGCTCATAAATCTGGAACTCCTTGGCATGGCCGAAATGCTCGTTGATCCGCCCGCCGCCTTTCGTTGCGACCGCAACGAGGATCTTGATATCGCTCATCTCGCCGGCGAGCGTCGCAAGTTCGGCATTCTTGGCGGCAACCTTCTCTTGGCGCTGCTCCTCGACCTTGGCTTGGTAGGCCTTACGGCTTTCAAGATCGTAGTTCACGTCCATATGCATGATCTTTTCGGTGGTGAATTCCGCGCTGCGGTCTTCGCCGAGAAGGCCCACAGCGTCCGCGCGGCATTGCCGGCAATGCCGCATCATGTTCATTTCGCCCGCGCACCGATCTTGCAGCGCCTTCAGCTCCTGCGCCGTTGGGCCGCGCTGACCGGTGAGTCCGAATACCGTGCCATGTTCCGGCGCGGAAATAAGCGGCATGATGTTGTGCAGAAAGGCCCCCCGGGATTTCACGGCCCGGTTTACTTCGACAAGGTGCTGGTCGTTGACACCGGGGATCATAACTGAATTGACTTTGCAGAGAATGCCGCGCTCTGTCAGCATTTCTAACCCGCGAAGCTGATGCTCGGAAAGTATACGGGCGGCTTCAATGCCTTCGATACGTTTGTGCTCGTAGAAAATCCAGGGATAAATCTTCGCGCCGATTGCAGGATCGACCATGTTGATAGTGATCGTGACATGGTCGATATTGTATTTCGTGATCGTATCGACGTATTTCGGAAGGGCGAGCCCGTTGGTCGACAAGCATAGTTTGATGTCGGGAGCTTGCTGTGCGACCAGTTCGAAGGTTTTGAAGGTCTTGGCGGGGTTCGCGAGCGGGTCGCCGGGCCCCGCGATCCCAAGAACGGTCATTTGCGGGATCGTGGATGCGACAGCGACAACCTTTTTGGCCGCTTGCGCTGGCGTTAGCCTTTCACTGACCACACCTGGGCGGGATTCGTTGGCGCAATCGTATTTGCGGTTACAGTAATTGCATTGAATGTTACAGGCAGGCGCGACCGCCACATGCATGCGAGCGAAATGATGGTGAGCCTCTTCGCTGTAACAGGGATGGTTCTTGACCTTTTCCCATATCTCCGGCGGAAGATCGTTCTTACTAGCGCTCGATCCGCAACTCGCGTTGCCGCTTCCGCCGTGAGTGTTACACCCCCTATGCTCTGCGATCTTCTGTAAGACCTCGTCAAGAGCTTTGACACTTTCGACGGGTTCCTGCGGTTGCTGAGTACCGAACATCACTTCTCCAGGGGAAGCCAGCCCATTTTCCTGCGCTGCCCCATATTGTGGCGCAGCTGTCTCTGGCCCTCTGCGAGCAACGACCGTGCCATTCAAGTAATATACTGTTATATAACAATAAAATTGAGAATCGAGGCCCGCTTTGTTGGAAATTCAACAAATGCCCAGCCGGCTGTTGTTGGGAACCGGACACTGTCAGGGGGAAGGCAGGAAGTCCTTCTTTCGATCCCGGCGTGGTACGCCTCAATGGTAGCAAATGTCATGGTTCCAATGCGGAAGGGTCAGGTTGAAGTAGCCCTTGTCTGCGAGCGCCTCGATTGTATCTGCGTCCAGCGATGGGAAGGTTGTGTTCCGCTGCTTCCGTTCCTGCCGCTCATTCGCCTTGCATCGTGGCGATGGGGCTTGCGCGACGGCCCATGAGTGGGACCGCGCAATCGGGGACCTCAAGCATACAGTCAGGCTGGCGCCGCAGCTCTATGTTAAGCCCGTTGTAAAACGCCAAAAGAATGACGCGGCCGATGCCAGGCCATCGCTGAGGCAGCGTCACGCTTCGTTGCGGCAAAGACCGAGCAGCAGGCCCGCGCAATGATCTTTCGGATGCGTGATCTGCTGGTACGCCAGCCTACCCAACTCATTAACGCATTGCGCGGGCGTCTCGCCGAGCATGGCATCGTTGCGGCGCAAGGGCCAGCGAACGTCAAGCCGCTTGCCGATGCGATCGACGGGATCCAAGCCTTACTCCTTGCGATTGTTCGGGATCTTGCCGTCTTTATCTCGAACAATCGAGCTTCTCGGTGGGAAGATCATCGAAGTCGGAAAGAGACTGCGCCGCGAGGCGGCACGGAGCAAGACGGCCGTCCGCATGCAGAGCGTGCCAGGGGATAGGGCCAATCACGGCGATGGCCATAGAGGCGCTCGCTCCGCCGGAAAGTTGGAATTGCCGCACCTCGATGTCGCAAGAGCCACAAAGGCCTCGCACCTGGAAGTCTATAGCGAACCGTAAGAAGGGTTTTGCACCGTCTCCCAATACATAAAAACAGACGTTGTAGTGGGCTTTACCTACTTTGGCACGGCTTTTGATTCTTGATGTTCAAAGCCTACTGCCATGCGACTCCTATGTCCAAACACGAACACATGATTGCACTGTGCCTGGCGACGGCTTGGGCCCATAAGGAAACGCCATGAAAATCGCCATCGCAACCAAAGATTGGCTAAGCGTCAGCGGACATGCAGGCCAGGCGCGCCGCTGGCTCATCTACGATTTTGAGCAAACGCCGCCCGCGGGATCCTTGCCTCAACCGCAATGCGTCGAATTGGCGAAACATCAGGTGATGCATCACTGCGAGGACGACGGCCCGCACCCGCTGGATGGCGTCGACATCGTGGTGGCGGGAAGCGCGGGCGATGGCTTCATGCGCCACATGAAAAAGCGCGGCGCGGAAGTGCTGCTGACCGGCGAAACCGATCCCGCGGCGGCGCTAACCCGGATTCTCGACGGCGAAGCCCTGCCCGATCAGCGTTTCGACATAACCACCGCGCTATGCAAGTTCCGAGATCTGTTCTCCCGGCATTGATGGTTTGGTTCAGCGGCCGATTCGCCGAATACGATGCCGAGCGTGCCGATGGTGGCGCTCAAGTCTGCCTGAATATGCCCGCGGCCCCAAATATCGTTGGCCCGCAAATGCTGGAAGGAGGGCGCGCGGAACTTGCAACGGTAAACGAAGCCGGAGATTATCGCCGTTGCGATCCACAATACCGCCAGTCCACCAGCCGGACTCCTGTTACGCAAACGTCTGCATCGTCAATCACGAGCCCGGCGACTCTGCCAGAGCAAGTCTGCTCCACACTTAAATGCCGAAGTCCTGCGGCTGACTTCGTCAGGCCATGTTAAAGCAACCCCGATGTCCGCAAATGTATAGAAACGTCGAACAAGAACCCCTCCCATCGGAGGCCAGAGCGTCAATCCTTGCGGAGTCCCCCATAAAGCAGCGGCGGTCGATTGGTGCTTGGCCGTGGCGGTGCTTCTGCAGGCTTCCGTTCCCTGCTTTGAAAATACCCCTCCCAGCGCTGAATGATGGTGCGCGCCGCGAGCGTCTGTTCGTCGTTGATCGTTCGGATAGCCCGATACAGATCTTCCTGCGACAGCGTTAGTCGAGCCGCAGCGATCCGTGACGCGTAGTAACCTTTCGCGGCGGCCAGTTCGCCGGCGAGACCGGAGGATGGGGCTACTGTGTCCGGCGTCGACGCGGTTGACGGTAAGGAGCGCGCTTCGGCGCCGGATGCTTCTGTTTGGGTTCGAAGCGATTGCAACTGGTCATATTGGTGAAGACCGGCTCCCGGTCGAGAAGACAGACGACGACATTGGCTCCCTGCCCGCCGCGGGTCCAGCCCGCCGCGCATTTCATGCAATGGCTCGTCGCAAAATCGGTTGGCTTGCCTGGCCAGGCCAGGGGATGTTGTTTGCGCATGAGAGGTCCTCCAGGTTTCAAGGTTGCCGGCGTTTGCGCCCGTGTAGGCGGGTCTGCTTTCGGCGACCCAACGCTGGCTATCCGGGAGCGGACTGCGGCAGAGGTTGAGATAGTCGGCCGTGAGCTGGCTAGTCGTCAAAGGGGATTGGGCCGGGTTTGCGAAGGAGGCGTTCGGAGGAACGCGGAAGCGTAGCCGCTTCCGGGGAGGCGGGCCCCGTTGCGGGAGACGCCCGCCACTTGCAGCGGAGCTCATGCCTTGGGCATGAACACGGCTTGCCGCGCTTTTATAGGATTGTTCGCTTTCGATGGCCCAGCGCTGGATATCCTGGAGAGGATCGGAACACAGCGCGAGATAGCTTGCCACAAGCGCGCACGTTGTCAAAGGTTGGCGCCGGTCGCTGGCTCCTATCCGTGTTCTTCGGGTGGAGCGGCGATTGCGCCGGAAAGTCCCAACGCTGCGATCGCAGGCAAAAAGGCGCAAATGTCTCGGCTGTGCAAGTGATTCGCTTGAGGATGTGGGTGGGCCGGGGCCGGTAGGAAGCGGCGGTTTAGGACCCAGGAAGGAAAAGACACGCGGCGTCGACGGCCCATGCCGTGCGTCTGTTATCGTCCCCGTCCACCTCCGCTGCGGCCTTTGCCGCGTTCGGTCAGATGGCGGATCGCAAGCGCCTTGCGCTCGCGATCGCTCAGCCGTTGCCTGACTTCAGGCGGCGCGTTTGCGCGTTCGGCGTCGGTCAGCGTCCGGCCAGCCGTGATAGCCTACCTGGCTATGTCTTGGGTCTGGTCGGCCTGACGGACCACCCGTTTGTGCGCGGATAGCCTGTCGTTCTTGTGATCCAGAATTCCGGGCAGGACGATCTGGCGGGGTTCCTGTTTTTTCGAGGAAGGCCGGCCCAGTGACCACGGCTCGCGTTCGCCGTTCGACGCAAGCATTTTCTCGACAAAGGCTGACGGCCCTGCGCGTTCAAGATTCTTCGATCGCATTTGAAGCAACGCTGCCCGCAACGCGGGACGTTTCGCTTCTTCGGCACGGGCGATATCGTGGTAGGCTTTTGCCGCCTGAAGCGGATTGGCGGGCAAGGCTCTCAAGGCTACCCACTTTGTCTGCGCATGAAGTTTTATGGCCTCAAAGGCTGCCCTTTGCGCCGTCGCCATGTCTTGACGCGATGAAAGCCCCCTGCTGACGCGTTGGGAGTTTTTCTCGAGCGCCTCCGCGCGAAACTTCTCCTCGATGACAAGGCGGTCGGCGACCTGTTGCCGTGCGAGGACGGAGCTTTCCTTGCGGTGCTCGGCCTTGAGGGCAAGGCGTTCCTTCTCCTGGCTTGCCATCAACGTTTTCCAGGCGGCATCCTTCTCGGGTTTGCGCAGGTCCACCTGCCGCTTGGCTGCAGCGGCGTAAGCTTCCTTCTGTTCGGCTTTCAGCGCGGCAGCCGCTTCATTTCGCTGGCTGCGCGGCGTATTCGTTCGGAGGTCTTTCCATTTCTCGTCGTACTGCGGCTTGATCTCGTCAAAGGCGGCCTGGCGCGCGCCGGCATAGAGCTGTTTGGCCC
>JBAVVQ010000724.1:0-1977 GCA_049697375.1 Rhodomicrobium sp. | reverse complement strand
AGTGGATCGCGGAAAAAACCAGTGAGGTCATGGCCGGGAAGATAAAAGATCCGGAAAAAACCTTCGTTTACTACTGGACGAAGAACGGCAAGGGAAGCGACGACTTCCGGCCCAAGGACGTTGTTTTCGAATGCTTTCATAATTTCAACGCTCTCAGCCAATGGGGCGACACGATCTATAATATCATGCTCAAGCTGGAAAAGACCTCCGGCGACCCAGCCGTCAAAGCGTGGTTCACGAAGACCATGAAGCGCGACTACGATCATGTGGATGCCGGCGCGTTCACCCCGCTTCAGCGCCTCGTCATGGAACTGTTCCGGGTGATCTCTCCAAACCCCGGCAGCATCTCCACTCTTCACGAACTGATACCGCTTCACGCGGCGGACCGCTACGCTTACGCCATCACACCCCATGCGCCTGCGAATTTGAGCCCGAGCCAGTGGGAAAACCCGCTCGAATTCAACCCCGACCGCTACATCGATGCGCCCACGAGCGATCAGATTGGGGAAGCCAAGGCGAAGGCCTTGGGGTTCGCAAAGTGCCCCTTCGGCAAAAGCTCGTTTGCGGTCAGCGACGGCCGCAACGCCGACATCACCAACAGCGGCTTTGGCGCCGTGTTCGGCGTTGTCGACGGCAAGCCGCTTCCCGTATGCGACCACGCGGGATTTGCGCCTTTCGGCTTCGGATACCGGCGTTGCCCTGGCGAGCAGCTTAACATCGCGGTTTTCAGCGATTTCTTGCGCAAGGTGTGGGCCGATAAGATCGAGTTCGAACGGCTCGATCTGGCCAGCCCCGCCATGATCCCTGCCGGGCCGTTGATTGTCGTCGATGACAATATCGGGTTCGCCCGGCAGAGTTAGCGGCAATCGTGGCGGATCTTTCGGCGGGGCGCCCGCCTTCCAGGATAAAGATCAGCCTTATCAAGAGCTTGCGTGTTCATAACGCGCTAGGCTGATGCTCGCGACGCATGTCGAAATCGCCGCTATGGACAGGCGCGCGCGACAGGTCCATGTTAACCACGATGCAAGCGGCGCCCCTTTCGAACATCGCAGAATTCACGGTCTCGGAGCTGTCATCGGCCATCAAGCGGACGGTCGAGGATGCGTTCGGGCTGGTTCGGCTTCGCGGCGAGGTCTCCGGCTATCGCGGGCCGCACGGCTCGGGCCACGCCTATTTCAGCCTGAAGGACGATAGCGCCCGCATCGACGCCGTGATCTGGCGGACCGCATTCGCGAAGCTCAAGTTCAAACCCGAGGAAGGGCTTGAGGTCATCGTCACCGGCCGCGTGACAACCTTTCCCGGCAAGTCGAACTATCAGATTGTCATCGAGCAGTTGGAGCCGGCGGGCGCGGGCGCGCTCATGGCGCTGCTTGAGGAGCGCAAGAAAAAATTTGCCGCCGAGGGCCTGTTCGATCAGGAGAGGAAGCGGGCGCTGCCCTTCTGGCCGCAGGTGGTCGGCATCGTTACATCGCCGACCGGAGCGGTGATCCGCGACATGCTGCATGGCTTCACCGAGCGCTGCCCGACTCGCGTTTTGCTCTGGCCGGTCCACGTTCAGGGCGAGACCTGCGGAGCGGAGGTGGCCGCCGCCATTCGCGGATTCAATGCGCTTTCGGTCGAGGGTTGGCTGCCGCGCCCGGATTTGCTGATCGTCGCGCGCGGCGGGGGAAGCCTCGAAGACCTCTGGGGGTTCAATGAGGAGGCCGTGGTCCGCGCCGCGGCGGAAAGCACGATCCCGCTGATTTCGGCAGTGGGCCACGAAACCGACTGGACCTTGATCGACCTTGTGGCCGATGCGCGTGCGCCGACGCCGACGAAAGCTGCCGAATGGGCGGTCCCGAAGCATTCCGATCTCGTTCTGCGGCTGTCCGAATGCGCCGATCGCGCCCGGCGATGCGTGCGGCGGCATCTCGAAAAACTTCGCGCGGAGTTTCGCGGCGCCGAACGCGGACTGCCGCGCCCGCAAGCGTTATTGGC
>JBAVVQ010000723.1:0-3968 GCA_049697375.1 Rhodomicrobium sp. | reverse complement strand
CGCGGCGTCCCCAATCACGAAGATATTCGGGAAACGGGGCAGCGAAAGGTCGGGCGCCACCCTGACGCGGCCGGTCCGGTCCGTTTCGGCTGGGAGCCAGTTCTTCAAATGCGGGACGGCGACGCCTGCCGCCCAGATCATGGAAGCGCTTGGGATAAGCATATCTCCGATAAAGGCACCCTCCTTGCCCCTAACTTCCACCCGGTGATTGAGGAGCACCTCGACGCCAAGCTTTTCGAGCCTCCGTTTCGCATAGTCCGACAACCTTTCTGGAAAGGCCCGAAGCAGACGCTCGCCGGCTTCCACAAGAATAATTCTCGCCGAGCGGGGGTTAATGTTCCTGAAGTCGCTCGCAAGCGTATAGCGGGCGAGCTCGGCAATCGCGCCCGCCATTTCGACGCCAGTCGGTCCGCCACCGATGATGACGAAGGTGAGCTGGCGCCGCCGCTCTTTTTCGCTCATCCCGACTTCCGCAAGCTCGAATGCTAGCAGGATGCGTTTTCTGATTTCGGTCGCGTCGATAATGCGCTTGAGGCCTGGCGCATGCATCGCCCACTCATCGTGGCCGAAATAGGAGTGATAGGACCCCGTGGCCAGGATTAGATAATCATAGGGAAGGCGAATGCGGTCCGAGATCACCTCGCGCGACTTGAGATTAATGTCCTCGACTTTGCCGAGAACGACCCGCACGTTCGGGACATGCGCAAATATCCCCCGGATGGGCCAGGCCACGTCAGCCGGCGACAGATCGGCCGTCGCAACCTGATAGAGCAGCGGCTGAAAGAGATGGTAATTGCGCTTATCAATCACCGTAACATCGACGGGTTGGTTTGCGAGCCGCTTTGCCGCCGCGAGCCCGCCGAAGCCCGCGCCAACAATGACGACCTTGGGACGCGAGAGGGTTTGAGATGCGGACATCATCTTCGTTGGAACCTACTTCTACCGACCCTCAAGGCTGCCTGAAGCGTTTGAATTAGGCTGCGACGGCTGGCGAATCGGCCACGAGCATCCATTGCAGTGACGAGCCGAGTCGCGGGAGTTCCAATCGTCTTCGGCAAGGCGCGCGTTCTGCGCGGCGGGTTCGGCGGTGAAGGGGTGAAAGGGCGGAGGTGACATGACGGCATTCATATCTCAATGCGCCAAGACGATGTGAGCGATCTCTGTTGTTCGAACAAGCGCAGATCCTCGATGGCGTGGCAAGCAGAAGCTCCTCTTAGCAAACCGGAGCCCTCCAAAATTCTGTTGTCACGACAATCGCAGCGTGTCTGCCTAGGTTATATCGTTGCCCCGGTCCAGCACGCGTGCCTATCTCGTTCATTCGCGTCGTACCGCCGGACAAAAAATTTGCCCGTCTGCACCGGCGCGTAAACAAAGCCAGCAGCGGCGTGAATGTTCCCTCGAACTTAACGGGTTCCCCGAAACGTGGAAACCGTTACCGAGGGAACCCACCCGAGGCTCAGGCGTTATTGGGGCTGCCAGTTCAATGTGCTTCTCTGCGCGAGACGCCTTGCGGTGCCGAATGACGGTCACGGAAGCGAGGCCATGACGCGCCGTCGCCTTCCGGAAGCAAAGGAAGAACCTCCATGGACGAGGCCCCAATTTCTCGCGGCTTTAGGTCGAGGCGGCAGGAGCAAACCCCGAAAAACCGGGTTCCGCCTGGGCAGTATGTGACAACGGACTTCCCGGTTCTCTCGGCGGGACCTACGCCGCAAATCAAGCTTGAAAACTGGACTTTCGCCCTTCAGCTCGGCGGATCCCTGCTCGGCAAATGGAACTGGGCAGAATTCGAGGCGCTCCCTCAGACGACGATCAAGAAGGACATCCACTGCGTCACCAAATGGTCGAAGCTCGATACAACATGGCAGGGCGTAACATTTGACGATTTATTGAAGGCGGTGGGCCTCGCGGAACCGCCCGCACCCTATGTCATGGCTCATTGCGACGGTGCTTACACAACAAACGTCCCCGCCGCGGACCTTATCGGCGGCAAGGGCATGATCGCGACTCGATATGAGGGCTTGCCGGTTCTGCCAGCGCATGGAGGTCCAGCCCGCCTGCTTGTGCCGCATCTTTATTTTTGGAAAAGCGGCAAGTGGGTGCGGAGATTGCGCTTTATGGAAAAGGATGAACGGGGCTTCTGGGAGTCGTTGGGCTATCACAATTACGGCGACCCCTGGAAAGAGCAGAGATATGACGGCGATTGAGACAACGGCGTCACCCGCGCGGCGGCTTGAGTGGCAGCTGGCTGAGGTGCGTGAAATCGTGGTCGAAACGTCCCGCGTAAAGAGTTTTCTGCTCCACGTTCCCACTTGGCAGGGACACCTTCCTGGTCAGCATGTCGACATCCGACTAACGGCGGAAGACGGGTATCAGGCGCAGCGCAGCTATTCGATCGCTTCGCCTCCCGAAGATGAATTGCTCGCTTTGACTGTGCTGCGAGTAGATAATGGCGAGGTTTCTCAATATCTCGATGGCATTCTTCGTGCCGGTGACCAATTCGAATTGCGAGGGCCAATCGGCGGCTATTTCGTTTGGACCGCCGCCATGGGCGGTCCTCTCTATCTCATAGCAGGCGGAGCGGGCATCACGCCTCTCATGGCGATGCTCCGCTACCGCAACAAGCGGAGCGGTCGTGTTCCTGCTTTGCTGCTCTACTCGTCGAGAAGTCTTGAAGACGTGATTTATCGAGAAGACCTCGATGCCATGACGCGAGGCGATCCCGATTTGCGTATTGTGTACACCTTGACGTCCAGACAGCCCGAGGGCTGGATGGGTTATAGACGGATTATCGATAAAGCGCTGCTTTCGGAGGTGGGCTTTCGACCTGAGCAAAACCCGAAGGTTTTTGTCTGCGGCCCCACACCTTTCGTGGAAACCGTCGCAAGGCTTCTGGTGGAACTTGGACATGACCCTCTCACGATCAAAACGGAACGCTTTGGCCCCACGGGAGAATAGCCGCGATGACTGAGAAAGGCTCGGACCTTGTTCTGGATGGCAATGCTGCCGCGGGCTTTCTTCAGGAATTCTTCGTTCTTGAAATAACTACCGCACAAATTCAATGCGAGACCTGCGGCTCCACCGGAGCTGTCGGCTCGTTGCGTCTCTATGGAGCTCCAATGGGCGCAGTTCTGATATGTACCCATTGCGATGGCATTCTCATGAGGGCGGTCCATACACCGCATGGTCGCTGGCTTGACATGTCAGGCGCACGCTGCCTGAGATTTTAGTCTCCCGAATACTTAAGCTTCATAGCCTCGCTTCCGTATTCGCTTTCAGAGGCGGAACTTGCCGCTTTGGCCGGGCAAGCTGACATACATCCCGCGAGGATCGCCACCTGCGGGTTGATTGAGAACAAGGACGCTGTCAACGCGTGGGAGGTGGCTATTTCGGGCTCCAGGGGGTAAGCATGCCCCCGCCGTTCATGGTCCGGATTTTTGGAGTTGGAACGCAAGGAGGCTGAACAACTCGGCCTCCGGGCAGCACGAAGCAAGCGCAACTCGGATGCGGCTCGCCGTCTCGACAATGCGGCCCGCGATTTTCAAAAGATGCAGGCGGATGCTGGCGAACTCGGTTTTCCGCAAGGCATGCCAGGAGGGGATGCAATCGCGAACATCCAGCAGCAGCCAGTAAGCAGCGGTGTGCAGAATGAGGCGGAACTGGTTGGCAAGCGGCGAGCGGCAGCTGGTGCGGTCCGAAGCGGTTTGCGCCTTGTGCTGCTTGATTAAATTCTCTGCTTGCCCGCGCCCGCAGTAGAGCGTTGCATAAATGTATTCGGCGCTGCTCCCCTTCAGCGAGGTGACGGCGTAGCGGATGTCGAGACCGCGGCGAAGCATGTCGTCCTCATGACCCGCGCTTGCTTCGATCCGCGCCACGACACGGCGCTCCTTGGCCCAGGATTTCGCGCCATAGCGCGTTTCGGCAAAGCCGCGCATAACCGCATGGCGGCCTTCGGCACGGCGCACCCGGAT
>JBAVVQ010000722.1:0-6968 GCA_049697375.1 Rhodomicrobium sp. | reverse complement strand
AATGCCAAAGAAATTAGCCCGACGGTCAAAGACGCCGTGCGCGAGCGTTACAACGAGGCCGCTTTCATAGGCGCCGTGAAGCCAACGCAGGCTCCTGCCTGCTGCTGCGGGTAAGGAAGCGGCACATGAGATCCGGTCTATAGTGCGCTAATCTTCCGCGCGGGCTACACCACATGCTCCATCGGATTGGCCCTGAAAACTGCGCAGCACGGCGTCGAGAAGTCCGGGGAACCGCGCGTCGATGTCCGCCTTGCGAAGGGTGGATATGAAGCATACCCCCTCTTTGCGCTGCGCGATGATGCCGGCCTCCCGCAAGATGCGATAATGATGCGACTGCGTTGATTTTGCGATATCGAGGCCGGCTACAGCGGCAAAGCATGCGAGTTCGCCTCGCTTCGCCAAGCTGTGCACGATATGCAGCCTCACCGGATCGCTCAGCGCGTAAAGAACCGCTTCGAGCTTCAAAGGCGACATCTCCTGAAGCGCATCATCTCTCATGGCAAAAAGATGGCGCGCCTTACCGTGAGTTCAACAGTTAGGTTGCGTTGAACTGCTGAAAGAAGGGGCTGGGGGCAACGCAGTGTGATCGCGCCGAGCGCCACGCTTAGCCGGGGGAGAACAACCGCGCCTTTGCGCCCTGTGGCTTTTCCGCTGCGGGATGCGCGGAGCGACCCCCAAGATTTCGGCGGTGGGCCGAAGCCGCAAATAAACCAGTTGTGGATTATGCAGCTTTCTCCTGCTCGCCTTGCGCCGATATACCGCAAGCTCGCCTCAGCGATTCGAAAGGGGGGCGACATGGGGAAGGCGAATGGAAAGGCGCAGGAGCGCACTTTCACGGTCGATATGTGGTGGACGGATCTCAACGATGTCGAGATTGGGTTCTTCATCCACTCCCGGCACCGCGCAAAATCGCGTGAGTTCACCCAGGATTCGGACGTAATCGGGGAAGTTCTGGAAGGCGGCCAGCGGGCCGGCCTGATTAGCTACCGGGAAGGGCTTTGGAAGTCAGAAAATCCAGGCGAAAAGCGTCTCGTGCTCAAGCTTTTCACGCCATCCATGAACTGGCGCGCCAGCATGGACATGCTGATCGGGCGCAGCGTCCAGCTTTCGGCCGGGGCAGGCGGGTTCCCGGTGACGGCCTATTCCATCCACGTTGAAGGGCTCGACCAAGTTATCCAGCTTGAACGCTCCGCCCGCAAGTGGCCGGGGCTGCCGGAGCAGTTCTCGTTCTTCCTGATGGAGAATGGCGAGGCCAAGCTTTACAGACTGCGCCACGATTGGATCGACATCAGCGGCAATTACACCCTGTTCGACCAGACTGGCGCAAAGATCGGCCACTTGACGGGCCATCTTTTCGATCTTGGCGGTCGCTGGGACGTCGTCCTGAGCGCGGGCTGCTCTCCACATCTGGCAACGATTTTGCAGCTCGTCAGCGCAATGCTCAAATTCAATGCAGCCGCTCGCCGCCACGTTAACCGACTGACGCATGAGGTAACGAGCGGCGCCATAAAACTGGCCCTCGAAAAGCACGAGAGCGACCTTTACTTGAACCCGCGGCGCAGTCCGCACTGATCGCAAGTGTCTTGCCCGGGGCTACAGCTGCGCCGGGCGAGAGCACGTGCAAGAGCCGGAGCAGGTGCTGGCGCTTTATGGCGATGCACCCTTCCGTTGGTGAAAGGGACAGGCGCGCGACATGAAGGAAGATCGCGCTTCCCCGCCCTCGCGATCGCGGCATAAGATTATAGTCGAGCACGACGATCACATCGTAAAGGGGATCATCGCGCCACAGGGTTTCGGCGCTCGCTGCATAAGGCAGGGTGACTTTGCGATTGTAATTCCGGTCATTTGGCGCGTCACACCAGCCCATGCAGGCGCGTAGCGGCTCCGCGTGCAGGGTGGTTTGCGGCCGCCTCACTCTGTCGGGACGATAGTAGACCTTCACGCAGGCCCAAGCGCCCAACGGCGTTGCTCCGTCCCCCTCATTTTTCCGGGCACGTATCCCGCCTGCTCCCAGAGCGGCCGGAAAATGTAAATTTTTATAGGTCAGGACGCCCGTGCTGGCTGCGTCCGACTTTGTGAGCAGCCGTGCAAGGGGTCGTTTTCGCGTTCTTTCCCGCGGTTTTTGAGGTAGATTCTGATTGCGCACGAGGTGACCCGTTGCGTTGCACAAGCCCGCCTCTTAAATCAGAAGCGTAAGCTTTGACCGGAGTCGATTATGAGCAACACGCGCAATATCCTGGTTGTCGACGATGATCAAGACCTTGCGCTTTCGTTGGCGGAACAGCTCGCTCTTCATGAGGAGTTTGAAACGCATGTGGCTCACAGTGCGGCTCAGGCCTTTGCCGCAGTGAAAAGCAACCATACGGATCTTGTCCTTCTCGATGTCGGACTTCCCGACATGGATGGACGCGAAGCCTGCCGCCTCCTGCGCAAGAATGGGTTCAAGCATCCAATCATCATACTGACCGGCCAGGATAGCGACTCCGATACCATTCTCGGCCTGGAGTCAGGCGCAAACGATTATATCACCAAGCCGTTCCGGTTTGCGGTGCTGCTTGCCCGCATTCGCGCCCAGTTGCGCCAGCACGAGCATAGCGAGGAAGCCGTCTTCACGATTGGGGAATATTCGTTCCGCCCCGCAGCCAAGATTCTGGTCGATAAGAAGGGCGGCAAGGTTCGTCTGACGGAAAAGGAGACCTCGATCCTGAAATATCTCTACAGGGCGGGCGAGAAGGTCATTTCGCGCGATGTGCTGCTGCATGAAGTTTGGGGATACAACGCCGGGGTTACGACGCATACGCTCGAAACCCACATCTATCGTCTCCGTCAGAAAATCGAGCGCGACCCATCCCGAGCCGAACTCCTAATCACCGAGGCAGGCGGGTACAAGCTCATTCCCTGAAGCTTTCTCCTTCAGGTGTGGCCTGCTCTGCGTTGCTAAATCCTTCGAATCAAACAAATCTATGCCCGTATCTGTGAGGTGTTAAGAATGCGCTAACAACCGGGAAGGTGATGACATGCTCGACCACAAAATCGAGCTTTTGCAGCAGGTTCCTTTGTTTGCAGGACTGTCGGAGGAACTGCTAGGCGCAATCGCCGACTCGAGCAAGAAAGCCTTCTTTGAAGCCGGCGAAAAGCTGGTCACCGTAGAGGAGACCGGGAGCGCCGCATATCTCATAATGACCGGAAAGGCTGGATGCTCGAGGATTGAGGGCGGCGAAACGCTCACCGAGGATCTTTGGCCGGGGACGCTCGTCGGTGAGCTCGGGATGTTGGTTGAGACCGTCCATAATGTGACTGTTACCGCGCAAGAGCGGCTTCGCGCGCTTGCCTTTCATCGCGATGAGTTTCGCTCCGTCATGGAAGCGCATCCGGAGTTAGCGCAGCATATTGCCGAAAAGCTTCTTGTCCGCCTTCATGGGCTCGCAGCGGAAATTCGCACCGTGGATGAGAAATTGGCGCAGCTAGAGATAGCTGCGTAGACCTTTTTTGGGCCTTTAGCCGCAACCCGTAAGGGTTTAGTCTTTTCCGGCTCGGTCCCAGAATGACTTGATTTTACTCAAGAAGTTCGCACTCTCGGGATGCGTCGTGTCGGTTGACGCCTTTTCGAACTCTTTCAGCAGCTCTTTTTGCTTGCGCGTCAGGTTTTGCGGCGTCTCGACTTCAACTTGCACGTAGAGATCGCCTGTTAGCTTCGAGCGAAGCACCGGCATGCCTTTCCCGCGCAAGCGAAACTGCTTTCCGGTCTCGGTGCCTTCGGGGATCTTGACGCGCGCGCGGCCGCCATCGATGGTGGGAACCTCGACCTGTCCGCCTAGCGCCGCGGTCGCCATCGCGATGGGGACGCGGCAGAAAAGGTCAGCGCCATCCCTCTGAAAGATGTCGTCCGGCAGGATCGAGAGGAAGATGTAAAGATCTCCCGCGGGACCGCCCCGAATGCCCGCTTCTCCCTCGCCCGCCAATCTGATGCGAGTCGAGTCCTCGACGCCCGCCGGGATGTTGACCGACAAAGTTCGTTCGCGTGTAACCCGCCCGCTGCCTGCACAGACTTGGCAGGGCTTTTGAATAATCTCACCGCGGCCCTGGCAACTCATGCAGGTACGCTCAATCGTAAAAAAGCCTTGGCTTGCGCGGACTTTGCCGAAGCCTTGGCAGGTTGGGCAGGTAATAGGGCTCGATCCCGATTCCGCGCCAGCTCCTCCACAGGCGTCACAGGTAACGGACGCCGGAACGCGAATTTGGGCAGCCTTGCCGAAGAATGCCTCCCCGAGCGAGATCTCCATGTTGTATTTGAGGTCGGAGCCGCGCTCTTTGGAACTTCGTCCCCGGGTACGACGGCCGCCCATGAACTCGCCGAAGAGATCGTCGAAGATCTCGGACATAGAGGCCGAAAAGTCCGTGCCAAACCCGTAGCCGGCGCCATTTGCGCCAGGGCCTTCGAATGCGGCATGCCCGAACTGATCGTAAGCGGCTCTCTTCTGCGGATCTTTCAGGGCTTCGTAGGCCTCATTGACTTCCTTGAAGCTGATTTCGGCGGTGTTGTTCCCCGGATTGCGATCTGGATGGTATTCTTTCGCGAGCCTACGGAAAGCGCTTTTAATTTCGTGATCGGCTGCGCCCTTTTTCAGTCCGAGCACTTCATAGTAATCGCGCTTCATGGTCTGTTCTTAAGATCCTGGATCATCGAAGCTTCACTGGGCTGAAAGATCAGCTTAAGCTCTTAAAGCATAAAATTTTTGCACCACTCAGGCTTTTGACTAGCCTGCGCGCGAAAAGAAGGGAGAGCGCGTTGCGCTCTCCAAATCGTTTCTACGCTGACTTTTTCTTACCTTCGTCGTCCTTGACTTCCTCGAACTCGGCATCGACCACGCCATCTGACGAGGCAGCCCCGCCGCCTGAATGCGACGTTCCGCCTCCCGGAGCCTGACCGGCCTCCGCTCCGCCGCCAGCTTGCCGATAGAGCGCTTCGCCAAGCTTCATGGCAGCTTTCGTAAGCTCATCAGCTTTGGCGCTGATATGAGAGGCATCGTCACCGGCTGAGGCTGTCTTGAGTTCCGCCATAGCGGCTTCGATAGCCTTGCGGTCAGCTTCAGAAACCTTATCGCCGAGTTCCGAAAGCGTCTTCTCGGTCGAATGAACCAGCGCCTCGGCCTGGTTCTTGGCTTCGATCAACTCGCGGCGCTTCTTGTCGGTGGCTGCGTGTGTCTCGGCGTCCTTGACCATCCGGTCGATTTCGGAGTCGCTCAACCCGCCCGATGCCTGAATCCGGATCGATTGAGCTTTGTTCGTCGCCTTGTCCATGGCCGACACGTTCACGATGCCGTTCGCGTCGATGTCGAACGTCACCTCGATCTGGGGCACGCCACGGGGCGCCGGCGGGATACCGACGAGGTCGAACTGGCCCAGGAGCTTGTTATCGGCCGCCATCTCGCGCTCGCCCTGGAAGACGCGGATTGTCACCGCATTCTGGTTATCCTCGGCGGTCGAGAAGACCTGGCTCTTCTTTGTCGGGATCGTGGTGTTGCGATCGATCAGCCTTGTGAACACGCCGCCCAGCGTCTCAATGCCGAGCGACAGAGGCGTGACGTCGAGAAGCAGAACGTCCTTCACATCGCCCTGTAGCACGCCCGCCTGAATGGCGGCGCCCATCGCAACCACTTCGTCCGGGTTCACGCCCTTGTGGGGCTCCTTGCCGAAGAAGTTCTTCACGACCTGCACGATCTTTGGCATGCGTGTCATGCCGCCCACGAGCACCACTTCATCGATCTCGCCGGCCTTCAGCGAAGCGTCGCGAAGCGCAGCGTCGCATGGGCCGATCGTCTTCTGAATAAGATCATCCACGAGGCTTTCGAGCTTCGCGCGCGTCAGCTTCATGGTGAGGTGCTTCGGGCCGCTCGCGTCCGCCGTGATGAACGGCAGGTTGATCTCGGTTTGCTGGGCGCTCGAAAGTTCGATCTTCGCCTTCTCGGCCGCTTCCTTCAAACGCTGGAGAGCAAGCTTGTCCTTGCGCAGGTCGATGCCGTTCTCCCGCTTGAACTCGCTCGCCAGATAATCCACGAGACGCATGTCGAAGTCTTCACCGCCGAGGAACGTGTCGCCGTTCGTCGACTTCACTTCGAAAACGCCGTCGCCGATCTCAAGGACCGAGATATCGAACGTGCCGCCGCCCAAGTCGTAAACGGCGATCGTCTTGGATTCTTTTTTCTTGTCAAGGCCGTAGGACAGTGCGGCCGCCGTCGGCTCGTTGATGATGCGAAGCACTTCGAGGCCGGCGATCTTGCCGGCATCCTTCGTGGCCTGCCGCTGAGCGTCGTTAAAATATGCCGGAACGGTGATAACCGCCTTTTCGACCTTCTCGCCGAGATACGCTTCAGCCGTCTCCTTCATCTTTTGCAGGATGAAGGCGGAGATTTGAGAGGGCGAATATTTTTTGCCATGACTTTCGACCCAGGCGTCGCCGTTGTCGCCGCGGACGATTTTATAGGGCACCAAGCCCATGTCCTTCTTGACCATCTCGTCTTCAAATCGGCGGCCGATGAGACGCTTGATCGCAAAAAAGGTGTTTTCCGGATTCGTGACCGATTGGCGCTTTGCCGGCAGCCCAATCAATCTCTCGCCGTCGTTTGTGAAGGCAACCATTGATGGCGTTGTCCGTGCGCCTTCCGCGTTCTCGATCACCTTGGGGTGGCTTCCCTCCATCACGGCCACGCAAGAATTGGTCGTGCCCAGGTCAATGCCAATCACTTTCGACATAGTTCAGAACCTCGTGCTGCTCATCTAGCTGCGAGACGTCAAGCTGCGTGCCGCCAGCGACCCCGTTTTACTTAATAGACTTCGTCCCGCGCCGAGATGCTTATCTCGAATTGGTGTTCATATAGGGGAGCGCACAAGACCGCGCAAGCGCCTGTGGTTCGAGGCGCGGCTTCAAAGGCGCTTAGCGAACAAGATATTGCGTTTGGCGCGTATTT
>JBAVVQ010000721.1:0-5364 GCA_049697375.1 Rhodomicrobium sp. | reverse complement strand
GAGCTGGGACGCCTGGCTAAATACATTTTTTATGCAGCTGGCCCGTGCCCTATCTCGATTTTATATGCGGCTTTTAGCATTTTTGGAGCATCCATCTCAGGTCGTGGCCTTTGCATTCGCCTTCTGAATGCGTGAAGAACCACGCGATGGACCTGGAAACTTCCTTCGCGGAGGTTCGACATGGAAAGCCAGCTTATTTTCGACCTCAAAGATGCGGGTTATCCCTGGCAATATCCCACGGTTGGATTGCTCGTCGCTGCAACGAGGGGTCTCGTCGCTGTTTTCGCGAAACCTCGAAGCGAGTTTAGGCTATTCTGCATTGCTTGTGCCAGCTTGTTTGTCCTTTGGATGGGTGTCCTCGTAAGCACAACCTATCCGGCCTATTCTTCTCTCATAGAAGCGGAGCGGAGCGGGAACTTGACAGTCGTCGAGGGAACCGTGAGGAATTACCACCGAGGCGGCGGCTTCAGCAAGGAGCGCTTTTGCGTTGACGGGCGATGCTTTCAATACACGCCGGAAACGCTGCCTGTGAGCTTCATGGACAGTATCATCCAGGGCGGCCCCATCATCAGAGATGGATTGCACGTTCGCATCGCCTCATCCGGCGAGGCAATCGTACGGCTTGAGGTCGTCAATGATCGTCACATCGCGAAGCGATAGGCAGGACAGGTGCGCGCCTGGAATTGTCCCGAAAGAGGGGACTGGGCTGGATCGAAACTTGGCGGCTAATTTGCGTCCTCCGAAGATAGGGCTTGCGAACGGTACTCAGGACATAAGACTCGGACTTTAGGAAGGGGCAGTGATCGACATCGCCATTTTGCTGCTTATGATCGCGAGCTTTATTGCTCTTCGTTTTTATGTCAGCGCATGCCGTGCCCTTATACGGAACCTGGATTGTGAGGGGCAGACATGACCTATATCGGCCTGGCGCAAGTCGCTATTTTCACGGCTTTGATCGCAGGGCTGACCAAGCCGCTCGGCTTTTACATGGCCCGGGCTTTTGCTGGCGAACGGACAGTCCTTCGTCCAGTACTGGGACCGATGGAGCAAGTGCTGTATCGGATTGCAGGCGTCGATCCCAAAAAGGAGCAGAGTTGGTTCGACTACGCCTTTTCCTTTCTCGCTTTCAACCTCTTCGGAATTCTTGCGGTCTACGCACTGCAGCGGCTGCAGCTTCTGCTGCCGTTAAACCCGCAGAGCATGGCGAGCGTTTCGCCCGATCTTTCCTTGAACACGGCCATCAGCTTCGCGACCAACACGAGCTGGCAGTCTTATGCGGGCGAGACCACGCTCAGCTATTTCTCGCAGATGATGGGGATTACGGTCCAGTCGTTCCTCTCAGCCGCCAGCGGCATTGCCGTCGCCATTGCGCTGATCCGAGGCTTTGCCCGCCGCCACGCTTCAACCATCGGCAATTTCTGGACCGACATGGTTCGCGCGACGCTTTATGTGCTGCTGCCGATTTGTATCGTCGCATCTCTGGTCCTGATATGGCAGGGCGTGCCGCAAACGCTCGAAGGCTCGGTCGACGCAGCTACGCTTGATGGCGCAAAGCAGCTGATCGCGCGCGGCCCCGTGGCCTCGCAAATCGCGATCAAGATGCTGAGCTCGGACGGCGGCGGCTTCTTCAACGCCAATTCGGCCCATCCCTTCGAGAACCCGACGGCGCTTGCGAACCTCATCGAAATGGGGCTCATCTTTTTGATCGGATCGGCGCTGACCAACACCTTCGGACGCATGATCGGCGACCAGCGCCAGGGCTGGGCACTGCTTGCCGTCATGGGCATCCTCTTTCTCGCGGGAACCCTCTGCGTTTACAGTCTCGAGGGCTCCGGCAATCCAAGCCTGGTCCATGCTGCGCTCGATCAAACGGGCGGTAATATGGAAGGCAAGGAGGTGCGCTTCGGCATCGCCGCATCTTCGCTTTTCGCGACCGTCACAACCGATTCTTCGAGCGGCGCCGTCAACGCCATGCATGACAGCTTCATGCCCCTGTCTGGCGGGCTGCTCATGGCAAACATGATGGTCGACGAGGTCATTGTCGGCGGCGTGGGATCCGGTCTTTTCGGGATGTTGTTGTTCTGCATCGTCACCGTCTTCCTCGGCGGGCTCATGGTCGGGCGGACGCCGGAATATGTCGGCAAGAAGATCCAGGCCGACGAGGTCAAGATGACCATGCTTGCGTTGCTCTGCGTTCCTGGCACGATCCTTTTGCTGACTTCGGTAGCAAGCATCATTGCGCCAGGTCTTGCGGGGATCGCCAATCAGGGCCCTCACGGCTTCTCGGAAATTCTCTACGCTTACACCTCGGCCGCGGCAACCAACGGCAGCGCCTTTGCCGGCCTCAATGCCAACACGCCCTTCTATAATCTCACCCTCGCACTCGCAATGTTTCTTGGCCGCTTTCTGGTTGTCATCCCTGTCCTTGCCATTGCCGGATCGCTTGCGGCGAAACCCATCACGCCGTCATCCGCCGGAACTTTGCCGACAACGGGCGTCCTCTTCATTACCTTGTTAATCGGCGTGATTGTGACCGTCGGCGGCCTCACCTTCCTTCCGGCGCTGACGCTCGGCCCCGTGGCGGAGCACTTTGCGATGCAGGCGGGGCTTCTCTTTTGAGCACATCAAGATCGACTCAAATCTCAGATCGCGACCTCGCGGCCGATTTCGACCACGTCATTGAGGGGAAGCTTGAAGAAGTCGGTGACCTTGGCCTCATTGCGGTCCATGACGGAGAAAAGGCTGACTTGCCACTTCGGAAGACCGTCGCCGTCCTCCCTGGGCATCACCGTTTCATGTCCGACATAATAGGTCACATCATCCAGGAGAATAGTGCAGCCTTTTTCCTTCGCCTCGTGAAGGACGGCTGGGATATCCGACCGCTCCATGAAACCGAAAAACGCTGCCGCGCGCCAAAAGTCCGGAGCCTCCTGCACGAAGCGGAGCCGATCCTCTTTCTCTACCCAAGGAACCGGCTCTATCGAGACGTTGAGAACCATAACGTGCTCATGGAGAGCGCGATTGTGATGAACGTGCCAAGCCATCACCGGCGGCACGCCGGTTTTCGAGCGCGTCAGAAAGACCGCCGTTCCCGGCACACGCGGCACCCCCTTTGTCTTAAGGGCCGCCATGAAGCTTTCAACCGGGATGTGCTCTTCCGTGATGGCCTTTGTGACCGCTGCCCTTCCAGAATGCCAAAGCCACATAACGCCATAGATAAGCGCCGCAAGCGCCAGGGGAACGTATCCTCCCTCGGCAATCTTGGCCGCGTTCGAGAGGAAAAATGCGCTGTCGACGATGAGGAAGCACCCGGCCACAGCGGCGCTGAGCGGCAAGCTCCAGCGAAGGTGCTCACGCATCGCCATGTACAGAAGCACTGAGGTCATGAGCATGGTTGCTGAGACGGCGATGCCATAAGCAGCCGCGAGATTATCTGACTTCCGGAAAACAAGCGTCAGGCCGATCGTTACGATCATCATGAGCCAATTCACTGTGCCGACATAGATCTGGCCATAGCCAAGCGCGGAGGTCTGAGTGATGCGAAGGCGCGGCAGCCAGCCAAGCTGCATGGCCTGCCGCGTCATCGAGAAGGCACCCGTGATGATGGATTGGCTGGCGATAATGGTCGCGACGGTGGCGAGGACCACAAAGGGCGCAAGCAGGCTCTGGGGGCAGAGCGCATAGAAGATGTTCTGGCCGATTGGCGCTCCGTTCAGCACGAGCGCCGTTTGTCCGGCATAGTTGAGAACGAGGCAGGGCAGAACCACGAAGGACCAGGCGAGCTGGATGGGGCGGCGGCCAAAATGGCCCATATCGGCGTAAAGCGCCTCGGCTCCCGTGACGCAAAGAAACACCGCTCCGAGGACGAGAAAAGAGGTGAAGCCGCCTGAGAAGAGATATCGAACGCCATAGGCGGGATTGAGCGCGGCCAGTACGGACGGGTTCTGAGCGATGCCCCAGAGTCCCAGCATGCCGATGGCGACGAACCAGACCGCCATAATGGGCCCGAACATCTTCCCAATTCGCTCTGTGCCCCGCGGCTGGACGAGAAACAGAAGGACGAGTATGCCAACCGTGAGGGGCACGATATAGGGGTCGAAGCTGTTCGTCAGGATCGAGAGGCCCTCCAGCGCCGACAGCACCGAAATCGCGGGCGTGCTAGCGCCGTCGCCGTAAATCAAGGCCGCGCCGAACAAGCCGAAGGCAATGATCGCGCTGCGCTTTTTGTCTCGCCCGGCAAGCAGCGCCATCAAAGCCATAATGCCGCCTTCGCCATCATTGTCCACGCGCATGGCAACCGAGACGTATTTGTTCGAGGTGATAATGATCAAGGTCCAGAAAATGAGCGAGAGGCTGCCAAGCGCGACGGCGCGATCGAGCGCCTCAGAGCCATGCACGCTCAGCACCGTCTTTAACGTGTAGAGGGGGCTTGTGCCGATGTCGCCAAAAACGACGCCCAAAGCCGAGAGGGCCATGGCGCGAACGCCGCCGGAAAGAGGCGTGGACATCCCTTGCCGTGCAGAAATGGGCTCGCTCGTCGTGGTCATTCTTGGTCCCGTTCTTTGGACGTGCGCGCAAAGCGCAGCCTTAGCATGGGATCGTAACACCGAAATTAAGTCTCGCCATCCATCTTGCCCAACCGCACTCGGACGGGTGTGACATGACCAAGAACCGGCCCGCTGTTTTGCGTTCAGCGCTTTATGCTTTACGGGGCGGCTTTCTCATCCGGCCGTTTGTCATCGCGTTTTTGCTCGGAACCGCAGGCGCGGTTCTATCCGCGATCGAGGAACAGTATCCGGCTCTCCAGGCCATCGTTCCGTGGACCCTGTTTCCTTCGCATGCCGACCCTCAAGTGGGGCAGGTGATCCTCACCACTATCGCGACTGCGACCATGACGGTGGTCTCCATCGTTTTTGCGATCGTCTTGATGACCTTGACGCTTGCGTCGACGCAGTTTTCGCCGCGCATTCTCATCAGCTTCATGCGTGATCAGGTGACACAATGGACGCTCGGAATCTTTCTTGGCACGTTCTCCTACTGCATCGCGGCCCTTCCTGCCGCACGCTCGCTTCCATCGCCCTTCGTGCCGGTTGTGACCGTCGTTGGCGCCATGGCGCTCGCGCCGGTCTGCGTCGGCTGGCTCATTTATTTCATCCACCACATTTCGGTTGCTATCAGCGTCAACACCATCATCGACCGCATCAGGCGCGAGACCGAAGAGGTCATCGACGAGTTGATGCCTTATCCACGCCGGGCGGTAAATATGGAAGCGAGGGATGGCGCGATGCCGGCCGACCTCGATTGCGCGGTCACGAGCCGGGCGTCGGGTTACATCCGGTATGTCGACATCGCGCGTCTTTGCTC
>JBAVVQ010000720.1:0-6091 GCA_049697375.1 Rhodomicrobium sp. | reverse complement strand
CGCTGTCGAGCATGGCCTGTGCGCTTCGGTAATCCTGTTCGGCCTGGTCGTAGTCGCGCTGGGTGGTGAAACCGGTCTTGAGAAGCGCCTGCTGACGTTCGAAATTGGATGTCACCTGGCGCAGTTTTGCTTCAGCAGACTGAACGCCAGCGATGGCGCCTTCAACGTCAGCTTCCTGCACTTTAGGGTCCAGCCGCGCAAGCACCTCCCCTGACTCGACATGCGTCCCGACCTCGACCTTGCGTTCGATAATCCGGCCACCTACGCGAAAAGAAAGGTCGCTCTGGACCCGTGCGGAGATTTCTCCCGTGAGTGTAACCTTCGGTGTATAGTCCACCAGTTTAACGGGCTGAACCTTCACCGCCAGCAGAGGGTACGATGTGGCTTGCTGTTCACTGCATCCGCCGATCAAGGCAATGCCCAGGCAACAAGCGAGACTCAGCAAGCCGTGGCGGCGGCTTTGGCCAAGCCCTCCGGCAGGTCCGGGCCTTTCCTTGCGGCTAGCCAAGGATGTGGTATCCGCCGTCGACATAGACCGTTTCTCCCGTAATCAGCTTGGCGTAATCGGTCGCAAGGACCGCCGTCGCCATTCCCACTTCCTCGATGCTGACAAGTTTTTTCATGGGCGCGCGTTTGGCGGCCTGGTCGAGCAGCTCGTCGAAATGGCCGATTCCAGAAGCGGCGCGCGTTTTCAGGGGACCGGGGGAGATGGCGTGGACGCGAATTCCTTTGGGCCCGAACTCATAGGCGAGATAGCGCACCGCGCTCTCCAGCGCGGCCTTGACGGGGCCCATCAGGTTGTAATGCTCGACGACTTTCTCGGCGCCGTAATAACTCATCGTGAAAAGGGCGCCGCCTTTATGCATCAGCGGTTCCGCCATCCGGGCCATGCGGATGAAAGAATGGCATGAAATGTCCATGGCCTCGAGGAATCCCTCCCGCGAACAGTCGGCTACCCGGCCATGCAGATCGTCCTTCGGCGCAAAGGCGATGGCATGGAGTGCGAAATCGAGCTCTCCCCAGCTTTGGCCGATGGCCTGAAATACAGCCTCGAACTGGACCCGCTCGCGCACGTCGCAAGGCAGGAAGATCGGCGCCTCAAGCTCGCGCGCCAGAGGCTCCACATAGCGCTTCGTCTTGTCGTTGGCATAGGTAATGGCGAGCTCGGCACCCAGCGCACGGAATGCTTGCGCGCATCCATAGGCGATTGAGTGCTCATTGGCGATGCCAAGCACGAGCCCCTTTTTGCCGGAGAGGGGTTTTGCGGTAATTTCGATCATGACTGACACTCCTTGTGAGTGATATTGCGGATCCCGCACCGGCCTCCGGGAACCGTTTTTTCACGCTGCAATGGCCGCTGATTAGAGCCGCCGATCCGGTCAGGTTGGTGCTCACCGAGCAGGAAATGAACCGGCCGCCGGCTCGGGCAAAGAAAAGTCGGGATTTCGAGCCGCTCCACATCGATCGCAACGTGCCAGACTTTCGCGATCACCGCCGCCGACTCCTGAGCCAATAGTCCGGTTGCGATAGGGGTAATCCCCCGATCTCCCGTCATCGCTCGTGGCGCTACACACATGGCGTGCTCCTCAATCGCTTGGATTCTAAGTAAATAAGACCCACAATCATTGACGGATATCAAAAAGCGGGACTCGCATCATCTTTGACGCGCTGATCAAGAAAGCTGAGTCAGCCCCCGGCATGACCGAGGACTGCATCCTGTGGCGCGGGTTCTCCACCAATGGGCATCTTGTGCGCGAGCAGGCACGGCTGTTGCCTCAATCGCAGACGGAGACCTGTCGCGTGTGCCAGCCCGTGCTCGTGTGGTAGCTCCGGGTGGTCACATAGCAGCCCGAGGAGTCCCCGTAGCCGTGGCCCAGTGCGTATCTGCTCCAGCGCTGGTAGTGAGATCCGCCATAGTGACCTGCGAAGCGTTCGCTATAGCCGCCACGGAAATGACCGCCACCGAGTGGGCCACCGAAGTGAGGGCCGCCACCAAAATGGGGGGCGCCACCGAAATGCGGGCCACCGAGAGGGAGGGGGCCACCGAGAGGAAGGGGGCCGAACGCGAAGGCTGAGGTCGAAACCACGGCACTGCCGACGGCAAAGGCGGTCGCAAGAACGAGGATGGATCTACGCAACACGACAAGCTCCTTTCAGATATTCGCCAAATCTCTTGGCTGGATTTGCACTTATAGTCATTTCGACTATTTAGTCAAGATGACTTATGCATCCAATCAACGGAATGTGAAACACCTTGATGAACTGCAAGCCACATTCGCCGCCGAGCTGGGGCTGAACTTGGCCACCTAATCCACGTCTTACTTCGGAGGATGTTTGAGTTGATCTGCAAGGACCGGCCGTCTGCGGCGATGAGAACGCACTGACGGCTGCGCCGGCTTGGGCGGTGAGTTCGATCCAGCCAGTCCTCAACTAATGAGAATGACGAGGATATCTGTTAAGTATTGACTTTTTGGTCACTTTGACTAAATAGGCAACGACCTCTGGGAGACAGTTGCGCCATGGCCACTTTCGATCCGATCCGCCGAGCCGAAATCGGCCGCGAAAAGCGGGCAAGGACTCGTGCCCAGCTGGTGTCGGCCGCCCACGCGCTGTTCGCCCGACAGGCTGTGGAATCGGTCACTGTGGACGAAGTTGTGAAAGAAGCGGGGGTAGCGAAAGGAACTTTTTACACCCATTTCGACGATCTTCAAGCGCTGACTACCGCCGTGGCGGATGAGCTCATCCAGTCGATCGACGATTTGCTGCAGCCGGGGCGGCTCTCGCTGAGCGAGCCCGCGTCCCGAATCGCATTCGGTTGTTGCAGCTTCATCGACAAGGCGCTCACCGATCCGGGCTGGGCGAATGTTTTGGTACGGATGGCGACGGCAGCACCTAGGGGCGGCGAGATTGCTCGCCGCCATTTGTTCGAAGATCTGAGCGAGTTGTCGAAAGGCTTGAGCGGCAGCATTTCGCCGTCGCTCAGCCTGGAGATTGTTGTCGGGATAATGATTCAGCTGTTGGGCGCCTTCGCCGGGGGGAAATTGTCCTGGAGTGATCGCGAACCTGCGATTGCTGCAATCCTGCGGGCAATTGGCGTGGATGCGCGGCAGGCGAAGTCCGCGCTGGCTCGCCTGCCGCTTCCTCCTGAGGGCGCTCTCCCGACACCACGAGGCCGAAAGTCCTGATGCGCCGGAGGGGGGCGGACTGCCTCGTAGCGCACCCGCTCTAGCGCGGCCTTGACGGGGCCGCGCGAAGGCGATGGCATGGAGTGCGAAATCGAGCTCTCCCCAGCTTTGGCCGATGGCCTGAAATACGGCTTCGAACTGGCCTCTTTCGTGCACGTCGCAAGGCAGGAAGATCGGCGCCTCAAGCTCGCGCGCTAGAGGCTCCACATAGCGCTTCGTCTTGCTTGGATTCTAAGTAAATAAGACTCACAATCATTGACGGATATCAAAAGGGATCGCTCGCGGCTTAGGCATCATCTTTGACGCGCTGATCAAAAAAAGCTGAGTTGGCCCTCGGCACGGCCGAGGCAATCATTTAGAGATGCTTCATGTCTTGGGATGCTCCACACTCGAGTGCGAGGTAATGATCCTCCAGGTTTCATCAGAAACGGAGTTCATCATGAAGGTCACGAAAAGAGCAGTCGCAATCGGGGGACTTAGCTGTCTTGGAAGTGCGTCTTTAGCTTCCGTCGGGCAGGCGGAGTTTGCGAAACAAGATCGATCCGCTCTCTGTAAGCTTTGCTCGGCTGGCTCGTAAAATGAGAAAGGGCGGCGTTGTGCGTAACCCAGTTTGGCTTGCAGTGCTCTTTGTGGCGGTCAGCACTTTCTCGCCTGCTCAAAAAGCAGCGCCTCAGCAGGCAGCGCCAAAGGCGGTGCAGGTAATAACTGTCATTGCGCAAGAGAAGCCCACTACCAAGGCGAAAGACTTTGTTGGCCGGATCGAAGCTATCGACCGGGTCGAAGTGAGAGCTCGCGTCACCGGCTATCTCGAAGCCGTCCTGTTCAAGGAAGGCGAATTCGTAAAGGAAGGGCAGCCCCTCTACCGTATCGAGCCGGATACGTTTAAGGCAGCGGTTGAACAGGCGGAAGGCGCGCTTGAAGGCGCTAAGGCGACGAAGATACTGACTAAGGTCGAGTTCGACCGGGCCAAGGAGCTTTTGGAGAAAAGCGTTGGGACCGCTCAAAAGCGCGACGAGGCGCAAGCCGCCGACGACAATGCGGACGCAAACATCCTCAAGGCGCAGGCCAATTTGGACATCGCCAAGATCAATCTTGGCTACACCGACATCCGCTCTCCTGTCGCAGGAAAAATCAGCCGGACCAATTTCACGAAGGGAAACGTCGTCTCTCCCGATAGCGGGTGCTGACGACCATCGTCAGCCAGGATCCCATGTACGTCGTCTTTCCCGTAAGCCGGCGTGAGTTTCTCGCTTACAGCGCGCACGGAAAGCACGTCGGTCGCGAAAGCGTCAGGGTGACGGTCCGCTTCTCCGATGATACAGTCTAGAAGCACAAAGGGACCATCAATTTCGTCGATGTCAGCGTCGACAAAATGGCCGATACCGTTACCGTTCGCGCCACCCTCCCCAACCCGGACGGCGTGCTGATCGATAGCGAGCTCGTTCGCGTCAACGCCGACTTTGGGAAGCCGCAGGAAAAAATCATCATCCCGCAATCCGCGCTGATCGCGGACCAGCAAGGCCTTTATGTTTTCGCGGTCGAGGACGGGAAAGCCGTCATCCGTCGTGTCAAAACCGGCGGGGATATGGGCATGAATGTTGCCGTAGAGTCGGGGCTGAAAGCCGGCGAGCAGGTCATCGTTGAGGGCATTCAAGGTGTCCGGCCCGGCGCTCCGGTCATTGCCTCGCCCGCGCCCGAAACAAAGAGCTAGGCCGTATTGTCATCGTTCTTCGTCACCGAGATACGCTTCAGTAGTGACGGGTGACGCATGCGCTGTTATTGCAAAGAAAAATGCTATTAAAGATCATCTGAGCAGAGCTTTCAACTCGAGCCTACAGGCTTCGCTGAAGTTTTTAATGGGGTCATGGCTAACTGCGGCGTCAATGTTGTGCCGCAACTCATCGAACGTTTTGTCGGGGGCCGCATACGCCTCTATCACATGGCGAATTACCTGCTCGGCTTGGCGGATGACTTCGCTCGATGAGAAGAGACGCATCCGTTCAACGCCTGAATAGAGACCGGCGATAACCTCCGGGCTCTCGGCCTGGTGGCTCCAGGCTTCGGCGCGGCGTTTCGATGCCTCCTTAATGAATTCAGCGTAGAGAGCCTCACGCTTCACTGACTCCTGAATGAGCGCTTGTCCGCGAAATTGGCGGCCCTGGGTGATTAAGGAAGCGGTGAGAGTCGAGAGCCCGCCGATGAGCGATCCGGCTAGGGCCGCGACGGCAGGCAGAATTGCGACGTCCATGTTTGCTCCCTCCATTCCTGTTTTGTCATACGATCTGGGGGCTGCGTGCGGCCGCTCGAAAACTTTGCGACATGAGGCTAACGGGCTCACACTTGGTTACCGTCGCGCCTGCGCTAGGCCAAACCGGCGAAAGGTGGAATGCTGCTTGGCCGGTCTATTAGCATCCAGCAGCCGCAGCTCCAAATGAGCACGAAAGCGCCAGCTTGTTCTAATTTGATATTCGTCAATGTGACGCTAAAAACCATTTCATATGATGTCTGAGGATCGGCCACGCAGTGCCTGCGCGCACTCGCCGGCCCTTCGTGTGAAAAAAATGCGATGCGGCTCCAGGCGTGCTCATGGCCGCAGGACATGTGGCAGCCGCGCGACACCGCCATCGGATGAAGTAGCCGAAGCTGCTTGGCCGCTGGGCCGTTTTCAGCTCGTCTATTGAAAGTAAAGGGAGTTCACATGCCGGAAAAATCATCCGTGAAATCCTCCGGGCAAGCGGTCAGGAGCGCACCGCCGTTACCCCCATTACTCCCGTTGCCCCCATTACCGCCGCTAGCCGCGTTACCTGCGTTCTGGCCGGTGGCGGCGGCAGCGGCTATTGCCGAACAAGGGGCCGAACTTTCCACCAAGTTCCTGAGGGTTGCCGAGGAACAGATCAAGATCCACG
>JBAVVQ010000719.1:0-2275 GCA_049697375.1 Rhodomicrobium sp. | reverse complement strand
GAGCCACGACGCCGCCCACCACAGGGCGGCGCACTCCCGTTGTTCGGGGAAAAGTCGCAGGCAATTCGCGCAAGCGGCGCGCAGCCAGGAAAGCAAAAGCCTGCGCTTCCATGAAATCGGAGCTGAGGCCGGCCATGTCGGCTGTCATCATATCCGGGCCAAGCACGCGGCGAAGTCCCTCCATCATGTGCGGGTTATGCGCGCCTCCGCCTGAGATGATCCAGGTTCTTGGTCTTGCAGGGATATGGCGAGCAGCTGCGGCAATGCCTGCAACGGTGAAGGCCGTGAGCGTGGCGGCGCCATCGGGCGCGTTCAAATCTGCGAGCGCGTCCAAAGCGAACGCGCTTCGGTCCAGGGACTTCGGCGGCGGCGCGCTGAAGAAGGGATGTGATAGAAGCGCCTCAAGCGCTTTACGGTTCACCGTACCGGCCATGGCAAGCCGCGCGTCTCTATCGAGCGGCTCTCCGATGTGCTTCATGGCCCAATCGTCGAGAAGGCAATTTCCGGCGCCGGTGTCGAACGCGATCAGCCCTTCAGCGGGCCCATCTGGCACATAGGTGACATTTGCGATGCCGCCAATGTTCACGAACGCGGCGGGCATTCCGAGCTTTTCGCGACAAGCGAGGGCGCGATGGAAGATGGGGACGAGCGGCGCGCCTTGGCCTCCTTTTTCCATATCGGCGGCCCTGAAATCGTAGACAACCGCGACGCCAAGAGCGGCGCTCAAGGCTGCGCCGTCGCCAAGCTGAACGGTCAGCCGCCGCTCGGGCCGGTGCAGGACGGTTTGGCCGTGAAAACCCACGACATCCACGCTGGAAAGATCAATGCTATTGTCCGCCGCGAATATTTTCACGCTTTCGGCGTGCTTCGCCGTCAGCATGCTTTCGGCGACAGAAAGAACGCCGCTTCGATCTGTGCGATTGACCATGCCGCGCGCCCAGTCCATCGCATCGCGCAGGAGCTGCCGCTCAAGCGCGGTGTAGGCGAACCCGGCCGCCGGTCCGAGCGAATGGACCGCTTCGCCATCCGTTTCGATCAGCGCCACATCGACTCCGTCCATGGAGGTGCCGCTCATAAGCCCGATCGCCTTCATCAACCCCTCGCTTGACGCAAAATACGAATGCCTTACATGGTGCCGTTTCTGCTACACGCTACCAGCGGGACTGTCGGGGAGCGTGGGAGCGAAGGAGGACATCATGCCGGCCGCATCCGGAAATTTATTGGATTTTGTTCAAGTCTTAAGAGAGCGCGGTTACATCCATCAGGTTTCCGATGAGGACGGGTTGCGCGCGCTGGCCGCGAAAGGCCCCGTTACCGCTTATATCGGCTTCGACTGTACGGCGCCGAGCCTGCATGTCGGCAATCTTATCGGGATCATGATGCTTCGCGTCTTGCAGCGCTGCGGGCATCGCCCCATCGCGCTCATTGGCGGCGGCACAACGAAGGTTGGCGATCCGTCCGGCAAGGACGAGAGCCGCAAGCTTCTGACCGAAGCCGAAATCGACGCGAACAAGGCGCGGATCAGGGACACCTTCGCGAAGTTTCTCCGCTTCGGAGAAGGAAAGACGGATGCGTTCCTCGTCGACAACAACGAATGGCTCAAGGACCTCTATTACATCGATTTTCTGCGCGAATATGGCCGGCATTTCACGATCAACCGGATGCTCACCTTCGACTCCGTGAAGCTCAGGCTTGAACGAGAGCAGCCGCTAACCTTCCTCGAATTCAACTACATGCTGCTGCAGGCCTACGACTTCCTTGAGCTTTCCCGCCGCTACAATTGCGTGTTGCAGATGGGCGGATCCGACCAGTGGGGCAACATCGTCAACGGCATCGAACTTGGCCGCCGCGCCGAGGGCCGGGAACTGTTTGCGCTGACAACGCCGCTGCTCACAACATCATCCGGCGCGAAGATGGGCAAGACGGTCAAGGGCGCGGTCTGGCTCAACGCCGATATGCTCAGCCCCTACGATTACTGGCAGTTCTGGCGCAACACCGAGGATGGCGACGTTGGCCGTTTCCTGCGCCTTTTCACCGAACTGCCGCTGGATGAAATCGCCCGGCTCGAATCGCTGTCAGGCTCCGAGATCAACGAGGCCAAGAAGGTGCTCGCGACCGAGGCGGCGGCGCTCCTGCATGGGCGCGAGGCTGCGGAGGCTGCTCAAGAAACCGCGCGCAAGGCCTTCGAGGAAGGCGCGGCGGCGGAAGGGCTGCCGACTGTCGAGATTTCAAGGCAGGAACTGGAAAAGGGGATAGGCCTTTTGATGGCCAATAC
>JBAVVQ010000718.1:0-2396 GCA_049697375.1 Rhodomicrobium sp. | reverse complement strand
TTATAGAAGCTGGCCCTCTGTTCTTGTTGACCTGGCGTTCATGTTGATAGGAATTTCGATGTGGCTGTCGGCCTCTTCTACCATCCGGGCTTCGCCGAATAGCAAGACTATGATCCGGCCCAAGCCGCGAAGTCATTGGGGCCGACCGATGTCGGGCAGTACCTGCTTACGAACTTCGCAACCATCGATGAGGTTCGCGCTGCGCTCGCTACGATCAGTATCGTTCCTGTCGTCGAGCCTGCGCTCGGCTTTGCGGCTCCCGAGCACTTCATCGTCCGTTCTCGCCGGACGCAATAAGCTTCTCCTCGAGTGCAGCCCGGCTTTGCATGCGCGCCTCGAGCCTTTCGATGCGCCCGGTCAGCTCCGCGACTTTCGAAGCAGGGACCGGCACGCCTGTCACCTCTGCCTGGCGATCCGCGCGATCAAGCTCGGCGAGATGGCGGGCGATGCCCTCGTCGATCGCTGTCATCCGCCGCAGCAGCCGATCGTGCGTGAAGTTCTTCTCACGCTTGTTCACGGCCTTGAATTTGCTGCCGTCAATCGCGACCCGGGTGTCATCGAGTAGATGCAAGTTGCGGTAGAGCGCGACGAACCGGCGGCACACGCTCCGGATCGCGGGACCATTGTCGCCGGCGATGGTTTTGAAATCGGCGTCAAGCCCCCAGTCAGCCAGATGAGTTCCAGATTACGCCGACACACGCGCTCCAATCGGCGCGACGACTGAACCTAGTTGAGATAGCCGTAGATGTAGATCTTCGCCATCGTCGCCGGATGGTAGCCCGGCCGCCCGGTTGCCTCCAGGGTGACGTCGAAGCCCAGCTCCGCTAGATCAAGAGCACCGATAAAGGCATCGATCACCCGCACCGGATTGTCTGCGCCGATCGATTCGTCAAGATGCTGAGAACAGCGTTGCTTGATCTTTTCACACAGGCTCATATACAGGAGCAGACATCTGGGTCGGCTTCGCGAACACCTTGCGACCTGCTTGGCGCACGTCCGCAGTCGAGGGTGCTACGGTAATCATAGAAATCCGGCGCTCTCTCCCCTTGCATTGAACGTCGCGTCGGAGCACCCGAGAGCCCGCTACAGGTTGCAGCCGAGCGTTCGCCGCAGGTTTTTCCGCCATGCAATATCGGCGTCGGTTTCGACACCTTTAGTGGCGTTTTTGCGCGTCCTCTCAATCTCCGCGTCGGAAGGCTCGCGCATTGCAACAGATCAGCTTGCTCAGTTCCTCGGTTGCCTGATCGCTTGAAGGAATGTCTTCATCTCAGCGCGAGACCTCAAATGGTGAACCCGCTTGGACAATGCCTGCTCTGCAACAAGCTGGCGATACTTCGGCGTCAACCGGCGATGGCAAAGCCAAATCACCCGGTAGCCAGCCAGCGTGCTCTCCCACAAAGGACTATGCTCTGGCCATCCCTTTGGATTCTGGAATAGTCCAGTGGTAAAGCGCGTTGTGACCCCCCAATAATGGGTAAGCAAGGGCAGATCGACGTAAACAAGTGTGTCCGCTACAGCGAACCGCTCCCATGCCGATGCTACACTGCCGTAACCATCAATAATCCATTGATCGCGACCGAGGATTTCCCTATGGGTTTCAAGGTACTCCTCATCCGAGACCTTGCCACCGAATTGCTCCTCCGGCCAATATCGGCCTTCTCGGAACTGGATTATATCTAGTACATACAGCGGTAGCCCCGTTATCTCTGCCAATTGTCTCGACAACATAGATTTGCCGCCGCCAGCGTTGCCAAACACCGCAACCTTTCTCATAGCATACCCCAACAAATACGCCGCTATCGTGGGCGCCATCCCGGCGAGCGCGCTTTTACGCGCCTATGCCGGTCAACACCGTGATGCCCGGTCATGACGATGCGATGTCGCCGCTTTGATCGCAGTGACGGAACCGAAAGCGCAGGCCGCCGGCTGCCCCCGCCAGACCCGCCAGGCTATCTCAGGGCTGAGCAGCGATGGCGGGATCATCAGGTTTGCCACCTTCAGAAACGCAGTCGCCAGCGTGCTGTCACGCCTCGCGGCAAGATGGAGCTTGCCGATGTACCAGTTGATGAAACGCAGCATCGGCGGGCGCGCGCCCGTAACTTGCGGATGGCGAAGGTCGCTGCCAACCGCGATGTCCCACGGAATGTCGACGATCTTCGCGGCGGCCTTAAAGAATCGCCGCGCAAGATCGTTTGAGCCCGTGCGCAAGCACTGTTGCAGCGTCAGCGCCTCCAGCGCCGCGACCGTCATGCCCTGCCCGTAGACTGGGTTGAAACTGCAGATGGCGTCACCGAAAACCAGGTAGTTCTCCGGGAAGCTTGCGAGATTTTCGTACCGCCGGCGTAGACTGGAGACGTAGCGGTAGCGATTGTAGCCGGTCAGTGGCTCCGCTTTTG
>JBAVVQ010000717.1:0-4685 GCA_049697375.1 Rhodomicrobium sp. | reverse complement strand
TCCGGCGCGGCCGCTGGCCGCGGCTGGCCTGGGGGCTGGTGTGCTCGCCATGTTCTATGCTCCTTTCGCGCCTTAGCCTTGAGCGGGTTGGATCAATTCCCGCTCAAGCATGGGCAGGCGCTTGAAGATTTCGTCGATTGCGGCGGCGGCGAGGGCATGCGAGCCGCCGGCCGGATCGATCTGGAAGGCTTTCTCGGAGCGCGGGGCAGGCGCAAACACCTTTTTGACCACAGTGGGCGAGCCTTTAAGTCCGCATCTGGCCAAATCGGTAATCCCCGCGGAGGCGGCGTTCCAAGTCACGATCTCAGCCCTCACAGCCGCGAGTGCGACATCGATGGAGCCGCGCCGGATTTCGTTCGTCCCTTCCAGCATGGTGATGAGACAGGGAAGCTTGGTGGTGAGGACCTGGACGCCGCCTTCCGCACGCCGTTCAACGGTGATCTTTCCGGCGTCAAGGTCGAGCTGTCTAATGGCCGCCACATAGGTCAATTGGTGAAGGTTAAGCCGTTTCGCGATGCCGGGGCCGACCTGAGCCGTGTCGCCGTCGATGGTCTGCTTGCCCGTGAAGACGATATCGGGCGCGCCGAAGCTTTCGCCGATTTGGCGGATGGCATTCGCCAGCGCGTAGCTCGTCGCCAGCGTGTCGGAGCCCGCGAAGGCCCGGTCGGTCAGGAGCACGGCGCGATCTGGCCCGAAACTCAGGGCGCGGCGCAGGCTTTCCTCGGCCATCGGCGGCCCCATGGTCAGCACGGTGATTGTCCCTTGATGCTTGTCGCGCAAGCGCAAGGCGGCCTCGAGCGCAAACAGGTCGTACGGGTTGATGATGGTCGGCACACCCTGCCGCATGATGGTGTTGGTAACCGGATGAACGCGGATTTGCGCGCTGTCCGGCACTTGCTTGATGCAAACCACGATATGCATGGCCAAATCCTTTCCACCCGCCGGTTAGCGGCGAATAATCGTTAGAGCGTCGAGCGGGACGAACGCCTCGGGTGCGTGCTCCGCCGGTTTCGGGCGGCTTGGATCGTGCTCCTGCAGCACCTTGAAGACACGCTGGTCGAGCGGCGTGGAGTTCGTGAAATCCTGGTAGGCTTGAACGAGCGTTTCCCGCGCGCTTGCGAAAATCGCTTCCTCGTTCGGGCCGCTGAAGTCCTTTTCCGCGAGGTACTTACCCATCCGCTTGAGGATGTGCAGCCGGGCGACACGCAGCAAAGCCGGATCGAAATCGACCTTGAGGTAAGAAAAAAGATCCTCGGCCGCGTGGAGCTTTTCGAGATCGGAGAGAACGCTCACTGGGCGCTCCTTTCGCTTTCATCTTGGGTTGGCTGCAACTGGCGCAGGCAGTCTTGCGCGTGCGAGAGCCGCGCTTCGAGAAGCTCGATGCGGTCCAGGAGCATTTCGAGCCGCTCCGCCCACGGGGTCCGGCATTAAAGGATGTTCGAGATTGATCCGCCCGCCCGCCAATTTCCGGCGCTGGGACTCTTCGCGCACGATCCGGCCGGGAATGCCGACGACGGTCGCATCTTCGGGCACGTCTTCGATAACGACCGAGTTCGCGCCGATCCATGCGCCTGCGCCGACGATCGCGGGGCCAAGGATCTTAACGCCAGCTCCCGCCAGCACCCCATTACCGAGCGTGGGATGGCGCTTTCCTTTGCGCCAGCTTGTGCCGCCAAGGGTGACGCCGTGATAAAGGGTGACAGCGTCTCCCACGACCGCAGTTTCGCCGATCACGACGCCCGCTCCGTGATCGATGAAGAAGCCTCTGCCGATTTGGGCGCCCGGATGAATATCCAGATTGGTAAGGATGCGCGCGAGCCAGGAGATGAACCGCGCCGGAGATTTCGCGCCTGCCTTCCAGAGCCGGTGCGCGATGCGATGCCAGATCACGGCGTGGACGCCAGGATAAAGCAAAAGGCTTTCCAGGCGGCCGCGTGCGGCCGGATCGCGGAGCTGGACGCAGACGACGTCTTCCTTGATTAAGGCGAGCAGGCTTTCAGCTTGTGGCGTTTGCTGACGCCGCAACGCTAAAGTGGCGCCCCGGCCAGTCATGACACCGCCTCCAATGTGGCGCGCCGTGAGAGCGAGACCGCCGACGGCGCCTTTGCGGACTGCGCCCGCCCGTCTATGAGCGCGGCGGCAAGGCGGACGAGGGTGAAAGTGGGAATCGGCTTCTTGTGCTTCTCGGCATAGGCGCGCACGAGGTTGAGGAGCTCGCGCTCTTCGTCCGGCGTCATCTCAAGGCCGAGATAGGCGAGTTCATGCCTCAATCCTGCAATGCCCGAATGCTTGCCGAGCACGAAGCGATGTTTGCGGCCAAGCATCTCCGGCGCCAGGGTTTCGTAGGAAGCGCGGTTCCTGAGCATGCCCGCAACGTGGATGCCAGACTCGTGGGTGAATACATCCTTGCCCACGATGGGCTGAGCGCGGCCGGCCTCTGTGCCGCTATAAGCGGCGACAGTTTCGCAAAGAGGCTTGAGTGCCGGCAGATGAATATTGTGCACGCTGCCGAACAAAGACTGGAGCGCGACGGCGACTTGCTCAAGGGCAGCATTTCCGGCCCGCTCGCCAAGGCCGTTCACTGTGACACTTGCAGCCGCAGCGCCGGCTTCAAGGGCCGCGAGCGTATTGGCGGTGGCAAGGCCAAGATCATTGTGGCCGTGAAACTCGATGGGCAAGTCCGTCATGCGACGAACCGCGCCAATTGCCGCGCGCGCCGAAACAGGATCCATAATCCCAAGCGTGTCGGCAAAGCGAAAACGCGTGGCGCCGGCCTCTGTGGCCGCATCGAGAATGGGTTGCAGCGTGCCAGGGCCGGCGCGGGAGGAGTCCTCGCCCCCAAGGGCCACTTCAAGCCCCTTCGCCCGCGCGTAGCCGATCACGTCCTTGACGGCCGCAAGAACGCGCGTCAGCGATCCTCCGAATTTGACGGTGATCTGTTGATGCGACAGGGGTGCAGAAAGATTAACCGCTTTGACGCCGGAAGCGATGGCGTCGTCGACGTCGCCGCGCCTCATCCGGCACCACGCGGTAACTCTGACGGGAAGACCCGCCCCGGCGATTCTCCGGATCGCTTCCAGCTCACTCGGCCCCATCGCGGGCGTACCGGCCTCGATCTCGCTGACGCCCGCATCGGACAGCGCTGCGGCGATTTGGAGCTTCTCGTCCGAGGTAAATGCGGTGCCGGGGGCCTGCTCGCCATCCCGCAAGGTGGTATCATTCATGGAAATCTGGCGACCGAGCGACCTAGTCTTGGCGAACGCCGTCTGAAAGCCGTTCCGGCCGGAGACCTTGTCATCCAGATGTCTGTCGGGGCGGCTTGAGCTGTCTCCGAGCATGCTACGCTCCATGAATGGAAAGCCGTGTCGGCGCCTCTTATCAGCAGGAGTCGTGCCAATTTAGTAACTCACTGATATAACTATAGCTTTTCTTCTCGCGCAGCACCTGGACGCCGAGACATTGTTGTCTTTCCGACAAGGTGTGTGTGGGGTATCGGACGGGGACCTTGCTCCCCACAGCGCGGACTTACCTGAGGTTGTGGCGAGGTCGCATGCTTGGCATTGCCCAGCCGCCTACCACATGATCGCAAACGGAGCGTTCTACGAAGACCTCGGCGCCGATCACTTCAACCGAAGCGGCAAGCCAAACCAAATCGAACGCCTCGCCGCCAAAATCCAAAGCCTTGGTTATGGTATCGAGATCAAGCCTCTGGCCGCATGACCCGCGGCCAATGTGGTGGCTGCTGCAGCAGAGGTGCACGAAATGGCGCTGCGGCATGCCGATGAACATTCGCAGCTGAGTTTCCAACTCGCGTCCCGCCTCTCGGAGGCGGGCATATCGAGGGGGCGCGAGACATTCAGAAGCAATTCCAGACAGTGAACATCTGCGCCTCGCCTATCGGAACCTTCGCCGCACCAGCGGCATGTCATCTATGTCAAACCCCAAAATGTTTTAAACATCGACAGCCTCGTCTTTGCGTGCCGGTGGCATCAGGTGAAGTTCGATGCGCACACCGGTTATTGTATGGGGGCGATCGCGCCGCCAGATATTGCAGTTACTTCGTAACGCATGCCGGATTCGGAGTATTGGCGCCGTCTTCTTCCACAAGCGGGACTCCCGTTACACAAACGTCATCATCGTCGATCACGACCGTAATGGGCGGAAGGCGCTCGCCCTGGCAGGGGCCCATGAAGCATTCCCCGGTATCGAGATCGAATTGGGCATGATGCTTGCCGCATGAAATGAACTTGCCATCTTTGTCGAGATATTGGCCTGGGCTCACGTCGAGGCGCCCGCGCTGATGCGGACAGGTGTTTTCATACCCGTAAATTCGGTCGCCCTTGCGCCTTACCAGGATCGGCCATGCCTTGGGCTCGCCGCCCTCCTCTACCCGCATCAAGACAAAACCCGCCGCCTCGCCTTCTTTGATGTCGGATATCCGGCACACGACATAAAGCTCCTCCATGGGCTGCTCCTTTCCGCTCAAAATTGAGCGATCCAGCGGATATGACTGGACTATGCAATCCGTGAGCCAACTACTTATAGCAGCCGCATGGCTTGCTAGTGGCTCGAATCTCTTAAAGCGCTGGGTACAGGCTTTTCAATTTGATGCGGGCGTCCTTGGTTGTGAAGCGCCAATCGGCTTTGGCATGGGCGGTATTGCGCTTGGCGAACCAGGCGCTGAC
>JBAVVQ010000716.1:0-10225 GCA_049697375.1 Rhodomicrobium sp. | reverse complement strand
GAAGGACGCGGTGTGGTTCCGGCGCGGTCTCTTGCTCATCGTCTCTCCTGATTCGCGGGCGCCAGCGTGCCCGTTGTCAGGCAGAAATTCCACTTACCGCGCCGTCCGAAATTGTGGAGCCACATCTACCGAAGGCTTCGGAAGATTTCCTCTATAGGGAAAGTGGCAGCACCGGAGGACGCTAGCAGATATCGAACACGGTTGAAATCAAGCCCAGCGACTTCGAGAAGGGCGCTACGAAGCGTCCCTTTGCTTTTCGGAGATGGCTTGAACAAAATCCATTGCGCGAACCACGTGTTCTGCGAGCGTCATGGGGCGGTATCCTCGCGCAATCTCCGCAGCCTTCGCGCGCTGCTGCGACTCCGCTTTTACAAAATCGCGCACTGTCCTCACCCAACTCAGCCCATCGATCGGGTCGATGAATGTCACCCGATGGCCGCCGACTTCCCTGTGGGCGGGAATGTCCGAGGCTATAACGGGTACCCCCAGGGAAAGAGCCTCGGCAACCGGAAGCCCAAAGCCCTCGACGCTTGACGGCGCTACGACAGCGGTCGCTCCCCGGACAAGCGACGCCAAGCCAGCGTCGCTCAAGCCGGACGCCTCCACCAAAAACGGCGCGAGCCCCCGCGATCGATCGAGGACATCAATGACGTTTTCGTTCTCCCAGCCGCGATGGCCGACGAGAACAAGCCTGGGTGTAGTTGGTCCCAAAGTTTCAATCAGGCGCCGCCATACCGCAAAAAGAAAAAGCATGTTCTTTCGCGGTTCGATCGTGCTGACGTTCACAAAGTATGGCGCGGTGGCTTGCGGCGGGTGAAGTTTGCTCTTGTCCAAAAACCACTCGGTTACGCCTAACGGAATAACTTCAATCGGCGGCACCCCAATTTTGCGTGCGTCCAGATATGCGGCAACCGATTGCGCGGTGTAGTCCGAGTTGACAATGATGCCCGACGCGAGGCGCGATACGGTGTTAAGGCGACCTTCATGCCGGGCAGGAGAACGCGGGGATACGTATTCCGGAAAGTCGATCGGGATAAGATCGTGGATGAAGAAAACGCACTTTATGGACGCGGCTTTTGTCCACTCGAAGCGTTCGACTTTTTCCAGTTGGGTGTGAGAGCTGTTGAGATAAAAGTTGGCTTGACCGACCCCGCGGCGAACCCAGCGCTTCAGCCGCGTTGAAGCGCGCGCAAGCGACCGCACCGGGAAAATGGCTTGATCTCGCGTGCGCTGCAGAAGCGGAAGATCGGCGACTCGAAAACTTTGTGTTCGAGCCAGTTGCACCGGCGTCTCAAGATATTCCTTGAGCTTGAGATAGAGAGCATCTTCCCTCGGCGAGTTCCCGGTCTTCCAGGCCAGCGCGACCCGACCGAGCACTTCCTGGATCAGCGGCTTTCTCAGCGCACCTGTGAATAACGGCGTCGTGATGACACCCACAGATTCAATGCCACTGGGCTTGCTTATGATCTCGGTTGCATAGGCATGCTCAACTCGGTCGATGCCTGTCGGCGCCGAACCGATCATACGCGTTGCAACCCGAGTGACGTCGAGAAAAAGCCTCACAGGAGTTTACAAGACTGAATAAAATGGAGGTTGAAAACTCGGTCTCATTAGAAACGTGCCCCTATGCTCCGTACGACGGTACCGCAAAGCCTTCATTTCACCAATCAGGCTGCACCAAACTCCTGTTGAAACTTTGCGATCCGTGCCTGGAAGAATCCATCTTCCCACATTCGCGGCTATTCCCGGTTACCGCGTAGCGCGCATGCTTAAATCCGCATCAACCATAGGGAGCCGGATTTCAATTACAAACTTGCTCGAACCAAACTAACGTTATGGAGTGTGAAAAAACCTGCTGTCGACGCGCCATCTATTAAAAAGCGAAATTCAATCGGAGATGACGGCTCAGAGTTTTTGAATTCTATGATACTCGAAAAATTTCCAGACGACGGAAGGATATATCTCTTCCTTGTCAAAATTATCTTCGAATGAATTTCTATATTGAGGATGTTTCCAGAGTCACTGTTGCCAACATCAAAACTAATAGTCGCAATCCACTCTCCTTTGGGAAGATGCAGCTTTGGCCCGTGGATGAAACGCCTCGCATGTCCTGCCAGCTCGATAGGCCCCTTTATCGGGTTATTCCCGCTTCCTAGGAAAACCTCCCTTGGCCAAGTGAGGTAGCAGCGCTGCTAACGATGCAGCCAAAACCAAAAGTTGCATCATTAACACCACCATCTTAGATTGTTTACATCGGTGCTGCAATTATAGGTATGCAGAAATTCGACGAAGGTACTGCAAAAATCACACAAAACTTGGCCCTTATAGCGGAACCAGAGCGGGAGCGCGCTGTTTAGGAACGTAAAGTCTCAGTCCGAGGCTACGTAAAAAACAGCAAGAGAGGAGTTTGAATGCCCTCCCACCCAAAGAAACCGGGCTCGACCTCGAATCGCGGTTTCGCCTCTATGGATGCTGAGAAGCAAAGGGCAATTGCATCCAAGGGCGGACAGAGCGTACCGAATGAAAAAAGAAGCTTCAGCCAGAACCGTTCATTGGCAGCGGAAGCCGGCCGTAAAGGCGGTCAGAATGTCTCAGACGAGAACCGCAGCTTCTCACGGAACCGCGATCTTGCCGCTCAGGCTGGCCGTAAAGGCGGTCAAGCGAGCCATGGCGGCAAAACACGCGAACAACGCTCGCAAGTCTAGCGACCCTAGTCCGGGAAACGCGCCCTAGAAACAGCCCCGTCATTCGGCGGGGTCTGTTGTATCAACAGGTCCCCAGCCGGTCGCGAATTTCTTCTTTGCGATTCCTCAAGCGCCGGGTATGCGTGTGCTAACGCAGAAAACGGACTTGAGCATGGAACGCTTTTTCGGCGGTAGCCCGATTCTTATAGTTTTGAAGCTTGTGATCGCCTCGCTTATCATCGGGGTTGTTCTCTCGTTCTTTGGCTTCAATCCCAATAATCTGTATCACGCAATCATCCGGCTCGGAGATTGGATTTCCTCTCTCGGCTTCGATGCGGTCAAGACAACGGCCCGGTACATCATTCTTGGCGCTCTTATTGTCATTCCGCTTTGGCTTCTGGCGCGCTTCTTCAGCTTCCTCGGGTCCGGTCGCAGGGTCGATCGGTCCGAATCTCCGGCATCGCGCCGATACAGGAAGTAAAAGGCAAAAATCTAAAGGTCCGCGCCTTGTGCGAACACAGCCCGCAAAGGAAGCGGCTCCGAAGCCGGGACGTGCTTGTAATTGCGATCCCGATGATCCTGTCGAACGCGACGGTGCCGCTGGTAGGTATCGCGGACACTGCCATTATGGGCCAGTTCAACGACCCCGCGCTCATTGGCGGCGTAGCGCTCGGCTCGACAATATTCGCTATGCTATTCTGGGCCTTTGGCTTTTTGCGGATGGGAACCACCGGCCTGACGGCCCAGGCCGTGGGCGCCGGGGATGACGCAGAAGTCGCGGCCAACCTGTACCGCGCGCTGCTTATCGCAGTTGCTGCTGGGATGCTGCTTTTCGCCTTTCATGCGCCCGCGATCCTCCTCATCCTGAAGCTGACAGGCGGCAGCGCCGAGGTCCAGACTACGACGGGAGACTATTTCGGCGTTCGTATTCTGAGTGCGCCCGCAACGCTCGCAAACTATGCTCTCGTCGGCTGGCTGATCGGTATGGCGCGCGCCAAACTTGCGCTTGTCCTGCAACTTTTCCTTAACGTCATCAACATCGCGCTAGCGATACTCCTCGTTCTTGTTGCGGGCAAAGGCGTGAAAGGAGCTGCGTTGGCGGCGGTGTTCGCGGAATACGCCGCTTTGTTGGTCGGGCTTTCGATTGCTAGGCACATTCTTGGCAAACGCCAGGGCAAGCGGGCGACTCTTTTTGGAGCGCGAGCTTTTCGAAGACTCATCGCCGTCAATGGCGACATTATGATCCGCACCATTTGTCTGATGTTCGCGTTTACCTTCTTCGCCGCCCAAGGAGCAAGGCTCGGCGATGTGGCGTTGGCGGCGAACAGCGTGCTGCGAAGCCTTTCCGACCTTTCCGCCTATGTGCTCGACGGATTCGCTTTCGCCGCCGAGGTGCTTGTCGGGCAGGCGGTTGGAGCAGGAAGCTTTGCGCGCTTCCGTCACGCCGTCCATCTCAGCTCGATTTGGGCCGCCGCCCTCGCCTTGGCGATGGGCCTAGCTTTCTGGGTTATCGGACTGTTCCTGATCGAGCTGATGACCACGACGCCATCGGTGCGGGAGGCGGCATACGAATTCCTGCCCTGGGCTGCGATGACCCCGGTCCTCGGAGTGGCCTGCTTCCAATTGGATGGCATTTTCATCGGTGCGACACGCACTGCCGACATGCGAAACATGATGATCGTCAGCCTTGCCGTGTTTCTCGCCGCATGGGCGCTGCTGACGCCTGCTTTCGGCAATCACGGGCTTTGGGCCTCTCTTATGATTTTCTACATCACGCGCGCCGTCACGCTTGGCCTGCGCTATCCAGCACTCGAACGCGGCATCAACGGCTCTGCCGTGAACGCTGCCGCCCGTGCCTGAAGCTCAGCTTCTCGCCCACTCATCCGCCGCCGTTCCAACAAGCGATTGAAGCGGCTTTCCGGTCGCTTCGATCTCCGCCACGAGCGCATCTTTGATATCAGGCAAAAGCGTGGGCCCTTCATAAACAAGACCCGTGTATAGCTGGATGAGTGACGCGCCAGCGCGGACTTTCGCGATGGCGGCCGCGCCGGAGTCGATGCCGCCAACGCCGATAAGCGGCAGCTTGCCTTCCGTTACAAGGTGGCACTTCGCGAGGAAGCGCGTGGATCGTTTGAACAACGGTCTTCCCGAAAGGCCGCCAGATTCGTTTCGATGCGAATCGGCCGGGATACCCTCCCGGGACAGCGTCGTGTTGGTGAGGATGACTCCGTCAACCTTGTGGGCGAGCAGGCACTCCATCACGGGCGCGATGTCTTCGTCGTGCAGATCGGGAGCAAGCTTGACGAGGATCGGCGCCGCGCGCTCGAGACTCGCCCGCGCAGCCATCACGGATTCAAGCAGCGCATTCAGCCGATCTGGCGCTTGCAGATCCCGTAAGCCGGGCGTGTTCGGCGAAGAGATATTGACCGTAAGGTAAGAGGCCAACGAGCCGAAAGCGCGCACGCCAGCAACATAGTCCGCGATCGGATCGCTGCTGTCGCGGTTCGCGCCGATGTTCACCCCGAGAATGCCACGCGGCGGCCGACTCGCAAGCTTGACGAGGGCAGCGGAATGGCCCGCGCTGTTGAAGCCGAGCCGGTTGATGATGCCGCGCTCGCGCATCAGCCGGAGCACACGCGGGCGCGGATTTCCGGCCTGCGGCTTCGGCGTTATTGTGCCCGCCTCCGCAAAGCCGAAGCCGATGCCGAAGAGCGCATTGTAGACGCGCGCGTCCTTGTCGTAGCCGGCCGCGACGCCGACGGGGTTTGGAAAGGGGAGGCCGAACAGGCTCTGGGCGAGGCGCTGGTCCTCGGGCTTCGCCTGCCGAGGGTAAACGCCCGCTTCCAGCGCACGCAGCGAAGCCTCATGCGCCGTTTCAGGATCGAGAAAGAGGAGGCTCGCTTGGGCCGCGGACCAAAAACGATTCATGAAGGAAGGTCGGGCGGGATGATCGGCGTCCCGTCATCGGCAAGCGGGGCGGGCGCCGCGCTCTGCACAGCCGTGGAAGGAAGCAGCGCGTAAAGGTGCGGGAAAAGATCGCCGCCGCGCGACGGTTCCCAGCGCAACGGACTGCCCTCGCTTTGCCCCGCCTGTTGCCCTTCATTCGCAGGGGCGTGCAGCTTCTCGAGCACGTCAGTGTCGACGGCCAGGAGAACGAGATCGGGAACGCCGGAGAAATGTTTCCGCGCCGTCTCGGCGATCTGCGCCGCGGTCGAGAAGTGAATGAACCCATCGCGCTGATCCTGCTCGGACCCGCGATAGACGCCTTCGGCCCAGGCCGCGTCCCATTCGGCAGCCGTCATGAGCTTGTAGATCGTCCTGACTTTCATGATGCTAGACCGCCTCGACCGCTTGATGCAGCCGCTCTGAGATCAGTTTACGCGTCGCCTCGATGCCATACGCCTTGATAAAAGAGCCGAATCGCGGCCCCTGGCTCTCCCCGAAAAGCACCTCGTAAAGCGCCTTGAACCAGTCGCGCAAATTCTCGAAGGAATGCGCCTTGCCGACCTCATAGACGATGGATTGCAAGTCCTCCGCGCTGAGCCTAGGGCTCGCCTCAAGCAACTGCGCGTTGAGATCAAGCATCGCAGCGCGCTCCACCGGCGTCGGTGAGCGGTAGACCTTGAACGGCTTCTCGCGCTCCTCAAAGTAGCGAATCGCGAAACCGATCAGTCGATCAAGCTCGGGATAATCCTGCGGGTTCGCCTCCGGCGCGTAATTGCGCACGAACTGCCAAAGAATGTCTTTCGTATGCGCATTCGAAGCGCTGACGAGGTTCAACAGCAAGCTAAAGCTGATCGGCACGCGGTGCTGCGGCGGCCTGGCATTGTGGACATGCCAAACCGGGTTGTTCAGCTGCTGTTCGGCATTCTCCCTCTGGTAGCTGTCGAGATAGGCGAAATAATCGTCGACCGCCTTCGGGATCGCGTCGAAATAGAGCCGCTTTGCCGTCTTCGGTTTCTGGAACATGTAAAGCGAGAGGCTTTCCGGCGTGGCATAGGCAAGCCACTCCTCCACGGCGATGCCGTTCCCCTTCGACTTCGAGATTTTCTGCGCCTTGTCGTCAAGGAACAGCTCATAATTGAAGCCTTCGGGCGGTCTGCCGCCGAGCACACGGCAGATCTTCGACGACAGCGTCACGCTGTCGATCAAGTCCTTGCCCGCCATCTCGTAATCGACGCCAAGCGCCGTCCAGCGCATCGCCCAATCCGCCTTCCACTGGCACTTCACATGCCCGCCCGTAACCGGCGTCTCGATCGTCTTGCCGGTATCGGGATCGCGGTAGGTGATCGTGCCCGCGGCGAGATCGCGCTTCTCGATGGGCACTTGCAGCACCTTGCCTGTATCCGGCGAAATCGGCAGAAACGGCGAATAGGTCGCGCGCCGCTCCGGACCAAGCGTCGGCAGGATGATCGCCATCACCTTGTCGTAGGCTTCGAGCATTTTCAGCAGCGTCTCGTCGAATTGCCCCGAGCGATAGCACTCTGTCGCCGACAGGAACTCGTATTCGAAGCCGAAGCTGTCGAGGAAGGCGCGCAGCCGCGCATTGTTGTGCGCTCCGAAGCTTGCGTGCGTGCCGAACGGATCGGGCACGGACGTCAGCGGCCTCTCCAGCGCCGCAGCCAAAAGCTCCTGGTTCGGCACATTGGTGGGCACTTTGCGCAGGCCGTCCATGTCGTCCGAGAAGCAGACGAGCCGCGTCTTGACGCCCGGCTTCAGCACTTCGAGCGCATGCCGCACCATCGACGTGCGCGCCACCTCTCCGAACGTGCCGATATGGGGAAGGCCCGAAGGTCCATAGCCCGTCTCGAACACCACTTCGCGCGCCGGGTCAGCCTTCTCCAGCCGTTTCAAAATCTTGCGTGCCTCCTCGAAGGGCCAGGCCTTGGAGGTATGCGCGAGCTCTGCGAGCGATTCGTGGGCGGCTGTCATGGTGCGTGGGGTTTTCTGATGTGTATTGAATGATTGCGCGGACTATGAAAAGGCGCGGGGCGCGCGTCAACCGACTCCGCGGACGCAGACACAAGGTAGCCGGGCCGCGACCCTTCGATCATGCACGGTTCTAGACGCGGTCCCGGCGCTATTGCTTCGCCGCGCGAGCAGCGTAGCGCGCATCGCGGGCCGCTTTCTGCTCGGCCGCGAGTGCTTCTTGGCGTTCGGCTTTCTTTGCGGCTTCAAGCTCGGCCTCGGCCTTTTTCCTGGCCTGCTCCTCAATGAGGCGGGCCTTCTCCTCGAGCTTTTTCGCCTTACGCTCGGCAGCGCGCGCCTCGCGCGCTTTGGCTGCTTCTAACCGCGCCGCCTTCCGCGCAAGCACGGCCGGATCATCGTCCGCTTTCCGTTCCGTGAATTTCTTTAACGCCGCTTCCTTGGCCTCCGCCGCGGTCTTGAGGCGCTGGTTAAGATCGACTTTAAAAGTTCTCATTCCCTACCGTTTTCTGTATCTCGCCGCCATCAAGGCGGTGCTCACCATCGGGTTAGGTGGCCGTTATCCCGCAAACAAGCCTCTTGCACAACAGCAAGCCCGGACGGAGACCGTTTGAAGCGAGCCTCGTTTTGCGCACCGGCCGCTCGCCCCCTGCAGGGAACGCGGCTTCCGGGTCCAGCGGCTTTTTGTATGCAATCTGCGAATGACGGCGTCTGTGTGTCAAGCTATCCCTTACGCTTTAGTCTGCCTTCTTGTTCTAAAAGATCATCAGCGAAATCGCCTTGCCGGCAGGTTAACGAAAGCTCAAACCCGCTCCAACCCTTGATAGTTGTGGGATAATTGCAGGAAAACAGCCACCGGGACGCCACCGTCCCGCCTGCGCCGCTCCTGTTTCGACCCCGTGCGCGTGTTAACTCGCGAAGCCAAAATATATTTAACGGACTTTTGCTCGTCCCAGTAAATGAAAAAATTCCGGCATTAAATTCTATTTAATGGGAGGTCGCACGCGAAGAAAAACTATTCTATTTCAAAGATTTATCTGAATTATTTCCCCTCATATCGAGGGCGAGGCGTTCTTCTTTCGCATTGGAGTAAACCGATCTTTAAGCAAAATGGTGACCAGAAATAATTCCCGGGCGCTCCCGTTAACCATCAAGCGATTAACATCATGGCGTGGCTACGCCCAGCAACGACGCATTTACTTTTATGGCCCGGCTTTGCGCCATGCGTTGGGGTAAGTTCGAGACCTACCCCCGAGGATTAAGAACGGCGGCGCCGGCGCCCGCGAAATCTGCGGCATTGCGGGTGACGACCGTGAGGCCATGCACCGAAGCGGTGGCGGCGATGAACAGATCGGGTTGCGAATAGGTGTGGCCTCGCCGCCGCCCAGCCTCCACCATCAAGCGCCAACGGAGAATAACCTCCTCAGTGACGGGGAGCGCGCGCCGCCCGAACATAGGGCGCAGAACGTGGTCAAGCCAGCTTGCGATTTCGGCTCGCTTCAAGGGATCGCCGACGCGCTCGATGCCGAAGCGTATCTCCGCCATCGTGACGTCCGATAGGTAAAGATCATCGAGCGTGGCGGCAGCGATGAAACTGAGCACGCGCGGCTCCGGCTGCGGTCTTCTCAGTTCGGAGACAACGTTCGTGTCGAGCAAATAGCTCACAGCTCGACGTCGCGGACGGGCGCGCGATAAGGCTCGCGGTCAAACTCGACGTCGCGAAGGGGGGAGCGCGCCAGTGCGTCAATCAGCACTTGACCACTCTCATGCCCCTTAAGTCGCCGATATTCCTCCGCCGCGACAATGACGACTTCTCGCTCGCCGCGCACCGAGACGCGCTGCGGTCCGTCACTGTGAACGCGCTTGATGACCTCGCTCAACTTGGCTTTCGCGTCGCGCAAGGTCCAGCGGCCGCTTCGGGAGCGGGGGGGAAACATTCGGGGCAGAGGCCTTTCCTCGCCTGTTCGTTCGCTTGCGCATAGTTGTAGTCATCGTGACTACATCTTAGTTCGAAGCAGCACGAGATACAAGACGGATCCGCAACCGGTGGTTCCCCGGCGCCTTCGCGAGGATGCGGCCTGCATTCAGCGCCTGCATGCGCAGCGGCCGCTTGCGGCTGCGGTTGTATTGGGCTCGTAATCCTGCGACCGTCCTTGGCCGGCTGCCGCGCCTTATCATCTGAACACCGGGACGCTGAGTTCCCCCGATGCCACCCTTCTCATCAACAGAAAATGCCGCGCTACCGCTCGCCGCTCTCGAATGGGCATACGTCAGCATGTTCAAAGTCTGCACATCAACCGTCAGGCGAGTGATCCGCCGCGCCGGAGAGAGGTGAATAAAGGCGGCTAGGGGAACCAGCACAACCAACGTGCGTTTTAGCGGGCGATGGGTTTGACTCGGCCTACGTTAATATCGGCCTGTTGTGTAAGTTAACCTGAAGTAAACAATGATCATTTGGTTATCTACATATCGTTACTCTTAAGCTTTAGATCGGCTCAAGTAATTATTACTTTTCATTTAACTGTATCGGTGATGCAATTGAGGCTTATAGGAGCTGTGGCGTCAGGCAAGTGAGTTGCGCCACAGCTTGAGCATTGCTTCAAGAGGAATTCACC
>JBAVVQ010000715.1:0-6059 GCA_049697375.1 Rhodomicrobium sp. | reverse complement strand
GCAATATTGCGCACCTGGTCAGTGAGGTTGGAGGCCATCGAGTTCACGCTGTCTGTGAGATCCTTCCAGGTTCCTCCCACGCCCGGCACGACCGCCTGGCCCCCGAGCCGTCCTTCGGTGCCCACCTCGCGGGCAACGCGCGTCACCTCGGCTGCGAAAGAGCGAAGCTGCTCCACCATGGTGTTCAGCGTTTCCTTCAGCAGCAGGATTTCGCCGCGCACATCCACGGTAATCTTTTTAGATAGGTCGCCACCCGCGATGGCGGTTGCGACCTCGGCAATATTGCGAACCTGCGCCGTGAGGTTCGACGCCATGAAGTTCACGTTGTCGGTGAGGTCTTTCCAGGTTCCCGCGACACCCGGCACTTGCGCCTGACCCCCAAGCTTGCCCTCCGTTCCAACCTCGCGCGCAAGCCGCGTCACCTCGGAGGCGAACGCGTTGAGCTGATCGACCATGGTGTTGATGGTGTTCTTCAGCTCAAGAATTTCGCCCTTGACGTCCACCGTGATTTTGCGGCTCAAGTCGCCGCGAGCGACCGCCGTCGTGACCTCCGCGATATTTCGGACCTGCGTGGTGAGATTGGCCGCGAGGAAGTTTACGTTATCGGTGAGGTCTTTCCATGTGCCCGCAACCCCGGGTACGTTGGCTTGCCCGCCAAGCCTGCCTTCCGTGCCGACTTCACGCGCAACGCGCGTCACCTCTCCCGCGAAGCGGTTAAGTTGGTCGACCATTGTGTTCAGGGTCTCTTTCAGCTGCAAAATTTCACCGCGCACGTCCACGGTGATCTTGCGGGAAAGGTCGCCGCTCGCGATGGCGGTGGCCACCTCCGAGATGTTGCGAACCTGGGCGGTCAAATTGCCGGCCATCGAGTTCACGCTGTCGGTCAGGTCTTTCCAGGTTCCGGCCACGCCGGGCACCGCGGCTTGTCCGCCGAGCTTGCCGTCGGTGCCGACTTCGCGCGCGACGCGCGTCACTTCGGCGGCGAAAGCATTCAGCTGATCCACCATCGTGTTGATGGTTTCCTTGAGCAGCAGGATTTCGCCGGAGACATTGACCGTGACCTTTTTCGAAAGGTTCCCCGTCGCCACCGCGGTCGCCACTTCGGCGATATTGCGAACCTGACCGGTCAGATTCGAGGCCATCGAGTTCACGCTGTCGGTCAGGTCTTTCCAGGTGCCAGCCACGCCGCGCACCATCGCCTGTCCGCCAAGCTTTCCCTCGGTCCCTACTTCGCGGGCCACGCGGGTCACCTCGGAGGCGAAAGCGTTGAGCTGGTCCACCATCGTGTTGATAGTCTCTTTCAGCTCCAGAACCTCGCCGCGCACGTCCACGGCAATCTTCTTGGAAAGGTCGCCATTGGCGATGGCGGTGGACACTTCCGCGATATTGCGAACTTGCGTCGTGAGATTCGACGCCATCGAGTTGACGCTGTCGGTCAGGTCTTTCCAGGTGCCCGCCACGCCGCGCACGTCGGCCTGACCGCCAAGCCGCCCCTCGGTGCCCACTTCGCGCGCGACACGGGTCACCTCGGACGCAAACGCGTTGAGCTGATCGACCATCGTGTTGATGGTTTCCTTCAACTGAAGGATCTCTCCGCTCACGTTGACGGTGATCTTCTTAGAAAGATCGCCGCCTGCGATTGCGGTCGAAACCTCGGCGATATTGCGAACTTGCGCCGTCAGGTTCGACGCCATCGAGTTCACATTATCGGTCAGGTCCTTCCATGTGCCCGCTACGCCCGGCACCGCGGCCTGTCCGCCAAGCCGGCCCTCGGTGCCGACCTCGCGGGCCACGCGCGTCACCTCCGAAGCGAAGGCGTTGAGCTGATCCACCATCGTGTTGATGGTGTTCTTGAGCTCAAGGATTTCCCCTTTCACATCCACGGTGATCTTGCGGCTCAGGTCGCCGCGCGCGACCGCTGTGGTGACTTCCGCAATGTTGCGCACCTGCGTCGTCAGGTTTGCGGCCAAAAGATTCACATTGTCGGTGAGGTCTTTCCATGTGCCCGCGACGCCGGGGACAACCGCCTGGCCACCAAGGCGCCCTTCGGTGCCGACTTCCCGCGCCACGCGTGTGACCTCGGCTGCGAACGAGCGAAGCTGGTCCACCATCGTATTGATGGCTTCCTTCAGCTGAAGGATTTCACCGCGCACATCGACGGTGATCTTCTTGGACAGGTCGCCATGCGCGACTGCAATCGTGACCTCGGCGATATTACGAACCTGAGCCGTGAGGTTCGAGGCCATGGAGTTGACGCTTTCCGTCAGATCGCGCCACACCCCCGAGACTTCGCTAACCTGCGCCTGTCCGCCTAGCTTGCCGTCGATGCCAACCTCTCGCGCAACGCGCGTCACCTCCGAGGTGAACACGCCAAGTTGCTTGATCATGGTGTTGACGATGGTCGCCGCGCGCAGGAACTCGCCTTGCAGGGGCCGGCCATCGACATCGAGGCGCATGGATTCAAGCAGGTTGCCGCGAGCGACCGCTTCGATCGTGCGGGTGACTTCGGTCGTGGGCCAAAGGAGGTCGTCGATCAGGGAGTTGACCGAAATCTCCATGTCGCCCCAGGCCCCCTGGATGGCCCCGAGGCGGAGCCTATGGCGGGTCTTGCCTTCCCGGCCGACATATTGCCCGGCGAGGTGAAGCTGTTGGGACATGCGCTGATTGACGGAGACAATGTCGTTGAAGGCGTCCGCGACTCTCCCATAAAGGCCCGTCCAGTCGCTCGGCAGCCGAATAGAGAAGTCGCCGTCCCTGGCCGATTGCAATGCGAAGAGAAGACTTCGCAGGCTTTCGTCGCCGCGACCGGCTCCATTGGTATAGTCATCCTTCTGCTGGGAAGTGGCTTGAGCTTCACTCGGAAATTGTTTCGTGACGTCCATGACTCAACTCCAACAAGCGTGGATATTATTTTGTTGTTTTGGAATAAATCATGGCAGCCATCATTATAATTTGCTCCGCTTTCCTGAGCCTAAGCTATCCGGCAACCCACATTTTTTGGATTTGTTCCCGCATCCAGTCCAAAGAAAGCGATAGGCTTTTCTTAGGCTACTGTCACTCGAATGAGCGCATATATCATTCGAACATTGCAAACTGGCCCGATGCTTCTGCGTTTTAACCAGCGCCGGCTTGGGCCGATTCAGGCATTCAAGAGCCCGGAGAAAACGCAAATGCGCGACCTCGTTCTGGACCGCCGCGACTTGCTATTGGCGCCATTATTGGCTGCCGCCGCTTCATCATTTGGGATCGGGGCGGCGCAGGCGGCGGGTGTCGACCCAGCCATGACCATCGTCGTGCCGCCGGACAAGATTCCCTGGCAGCCCCTCTATAATTTCCCGCCGGGCTCGGCCGAACAAGCGCCAATGTTCGGAGCCATCGGCGAAGCCGGGCAGTATTTCGTCCTGATCCGGTGGCATCCCGGCTTCATGAGTGCGCCGCATTGGTACGAGACCGACCGCCTCTGTGTGGTCCTTTCCGGAACCTGGTATGTGGCAAGCGGCGAGGACTTCGACCCCGAAAAGACCGTTCCGGTCCCGGCAGGCTCGTTCGTGCGCCGCGTCGCCAGGACGCCGCATTATGACGGCGTGATCAAAAGTGTGAAGCAACCGGCCGTCATCGCCCTCAGCGGTATCGGACCGATCCATTACCACTTGACCGATCCAAGCAAGCCCGGCTGGCGCGAGGTCTGAGGCTAGCGGCGCCGCCGCCTCGTGATTGAGCGCAGGCATAAATTGTATAAATCACCCCGCTCTACAAAGGCGGTCAACCAAGGGTTGCCTCCAGACAAGCTCGAGCTCAAAATTTAATGCTTAGCTATCGATGTTAAAGAAATAATTTACTGCTCTCACACTTTCGTAGTTGCTGGCTAGTTAACGCTGAGTTATTCTTGACCCAGTCATCAGATTTTTGCTTTCAATCAAAAGAGCTCTGTGGAGCTTATTTGAGCAAATTCGCATTCTGTTTTGGCATAATCAATCTCGATCGACATGGGTCCTTGCGGGTTCTTGCTGAAGAACGCGTCAGCGGGAGGGTAGTCATTATCCCGTGTGCAAGGCGGCAGTGGATTTATACATTTGGCGTGCAGGAAAGAGCGAACGGAAGCCGGAAGGTTACCGGTAACGAGGACCATGATGTCTGCTTTGTTAGACGGTGATATTGAGGAGATGGAAGCTCCACTTTCAAGGCAGGCTTCCTATCAGCCCACGGCGGAGGACGCTGCGAAGGGCAAGGCTCTCATCAACTTTCTGATGCAGGATGGGCTTTTCCTGGCTCTCCTTCGCAGTACCGATGCGGGAGTGCGCGCTGGAGCCATCGATAAATTAAACGCGGCTCACCATCAGGCTTATGGCGACGCCCGATAAGACGGGCGTGCCGGCGTAGAATTGGCGCTGCTTCTGGATTTGATGGCGTGAGCGCTACGCTCCCACGCGGTCTATCGCACGCTGGAAGGCGAGATCCGGCCCAAAGTCGAAACTGCGGGGCGGTTTCCGCCCACCGTCAAAGCACTTTTTAGAAATCACCGCCCGGTGGGCGTTAAAGTTCCTTTTAGGCCGGCTTTCCAGACAGGGGGAATATCATCTTTTCGAGGCTTCGACCGCGGCCGCAGCTCTAAGGGTCTGGGAATTGATCTCTGCGGCTAGCTTTTGTGGGGCCGGGGAAAATACAGGCGCGATGGCGAGAGACGCAAGGAAAAGGGCAAGAGCGAGCACCACGGCGGATTTCCACGTCATACGCACACCAAACGGAAAATGAGACAAGGTTCTGGAAAGTGTCGCTAGTTCAGCGACATGCAAACTCTTACAGCGGGAACTCCTCAAGCGCGAAGTTTAGCGCCCGCTAAATATCTAAAACATTTTTCAAAAAAAAAGCAATTTTTGAGCATTATGATCGACTAACGGTGAGTATGGCATTCTTGCAGCACATTGATGGAAACACTACAGCCTGAAGCCAAATAGACCGTCTTTTCTGGATGATTTGTTTTTATGATCGAATCTCTAGGTTCCTCCCTAGACCACTTAAGCCGCCGGACAAGCGTTCGCGGCTTTTTTTTTGCTGTCGCCGCGTCAAGCGCGGCGTCGCTCGTAAGGCAGCGATCAGTTAGAGCTGATGTTGCTCTTCGAGTATCGCCTGCGCTTTGGCGAGCTCTGCGATGCGATCGAAGCCAGCCGCGACAACCAACATCTGCTGCCTTTCTTCTGGATTGGAAATCACTTCGCTGAGGGCGCGGACTTCCCTCGCATGTTCGAGCCAAAGAGCTACATCGCACAATATGGAGGCCATTTGCTTACCCACTCCGAACATACCGGGGATTGTATGCATCCTTTATCGCTAAGTGCGCAAATTACTCAAGCGCCGGAGCCTTTTATAGTTAGCGTGCATCGGAAAGCCGCATTCATCACCGCCGGTGGGAGTGGTTAACCGCGGCTGCGGCTGTGAGGGTTCGCCGGTTAATTTCTTCGGCGCTTAGGTCTAAATACTTCTGCGGGGCGAGATCTGGGGTAACTGATAGGAAGGCTTGGCGTTGCTGATGAACCGTAATTAGAATAGACATGAGAGCGAGGGAACCGCAGAAGAGGCCAAACGCCAGCCCGATAAGAAACTTCCACCACATACTCATCCCTCACAAAAACGAAAGCAGATGCACGAAAATGCAGGTCCGTAGGAGAGATACTTTTAAGGCATCGGAGTCTCCTCTCGATTGAACGGAGTTGATCCTGCTTCAAGCATCATCGAAATCGTAAAATGACAAGTTTGCGCCCCGGAATCACCTTTTTTTGAAAGGTTGATCGCGGTAAGAACAGTCACAACGCCCTGAAATCGTCACGATTTCAGGGGTGAGAGCTTCGATGCGTGGGGTGGCGCGAGGTTTGCGAAAATGCTTGGCGCCGCAGGGGGTTAGAACAGCGGGCCTCTAAGCGCAATCGTTTTTGAACGATGGCGCTATCTCGGCAAGGTCTTGATTGCGGCTGCGGCTTTGAGGGTTTTGCTGTTGATCTCCGCCGCCAGCGTCTTCTGGTCCGCTGTAAGGGCAGGCGCTAGAGCGAGCGACGCAAAGAAGA
>JBAVVQ010000714.1:0-8660 GCA_049697375.1 Rhodomicrobium sp. | reverse complement strand
GTGGCGGGCCGCGCCACGGAGGTTAAGAAGGCATTCTATAAGCGGATCGCAGACGACATTGAGGCAAAAACGGGACTGGCCAAGAGCGATATCTTCATCAGCCTTGTTGATTGCACGCGCGAAGACTGGTCGTTCGGGAATGGGGAAATGCAATACGCGCCAAAATGAGCGGGAGCCGGGCAGGCGTCCACCGGTTCCCACGCTGTTGGCTGGCCGCATTCACGAGGCGGCGTCCGATCGTCCACGGCCCCGCTTGAGCATCGGCGTCGTTCGCCCATGGCTCCAGGCGGAGAGGCGCAAGGCATCCTCAATTCCGGTCTTTGGCCCCTGTTCTCATGAGCGATACGCCGCTTGACAGAACCGTCCGCTTCGCCGGAATAAGGCGAATCGCAGCGTCTGGTTAAAGCATGTCCGTTAATTTCTGCGCGGCTCGCACGGTGCGCCTTATCGGCGCTCTCCTCTGGCTAACCGGCTTCTGCGCGCCTTCAGCGGCGCTCGGGCAGAACGAGTTGCCTTTCGCGCTGCCGGCTCCGCCGGAGGGAGAGGTTCAACCGTCGAATCCGCAACTGGCCTCGCCCGCAATCGAAAGCCGGGTGGACGCGTTGCTGGGGCAAATGACGCTTCAGGAAAAACTGGGCCAGCTTGTCCAGTACGGCGCTTCAAGCGACTCCGCAAGCGCCGGACTGGCGAACGATAATTATGCGCCCGGCAAAAATCCGGAGGCGCGCATCAAGATCGATCCGATGGATCTGGCCGCCAAGGGACTCCTCGGATCGATGCTCAATGTCGTGGGCGCCAAGCGCACCAACGCCTTCCAGCGCGCTGCGGTCGAAAAGAGCCGCCTCCACATTCCGCTTCTGTTTGGAGCGGATATCCTCCACGGCTATCGGACAATAGCCCCCATTCCCCTTGGCTTGGCGGCGACCTTCGATCCCGATCTGGTCGAGTCGGTCTCGCGCCTTGCCGCGGCCGAAGCATCAACCGGCGGGGTGCGCTGGTTTTATTCGCCCATGGTGGACATCTCGCGCGACCCGCGCTGGGGGCGCACGCAGGAAGGAGCAGGCGAAGATGCGTATCTGGGCGCGGCGATGGCCCGGGCTTATGTGCGCGGCTATCAAGGCGGCGATCTTTCCAGGCCCGGTAGCGTGGCGGCCTGCGTGAAGCACTTCGCGGCCTATGGGGCCGCCGAGTCAGGGCGCGAATACAACACGACCGATATGTCGCTGAGCCGCCTCCACCAGTTTTACCTGCCGCCGTACAAGGCTGCCGTGGACGCCGGGGCAGCCACCGTCATGAGTGGGTTCAACGCGCTGAACGGCGTACCCGCGACCGCAAATCCCTATCTTCTCCGGGATGTCCTGCGTACCGGGTGGGGCTTCAACGGGCTGGTTGTCAGCGACTACACCGCCGTCATGGAGCTGCGCAATCATGGCGTGGCGCTCGATGCCGCAACCGCGACCCGGAAAGCGTTCCTGGCTGGCGTGGATGTCGACATGATGTCGCACTACTACGATACACAACTGCCTGGGTTGATCCGTTCTGGCCAGGCGCCGATGCCGGCCGTGGATGAAGCCGTTCGCCGCGTGCTCCGCCTGAAGCTTGCCCTGGGGGTGTTCGAACGCCCTTACGCGGAAGGCCCGGAAGTCATCGCGGCCGTGCCGGAACATCGTCCACTTGTGCGCAAGGCCGCTGAAGAGTCGCTCGTGCTTCTTCAGAACAAGCCGTTCAAAGGCGCGGCTCCCCTGCTGCCTTTGAGCGCCCGCCCGCATAAGATCGCCCTGATCGGCCCTCTGGCGGACGATGCGGCGGATACGCTCGGCTTTGGAGGCAAAGAACCTCGCATCGAGGGAGTGGTTACGGTCAAAGACGCCCTGGAGGCGCGCGAAAAACAGGCTGGAGGATCGGTCCTGTACGCCAAAGGGACGGAGATCGAGGCAACCTCCGAAGACGGCTTTGCCGCCGCCATGGATGCCGCCAGACAGGCGGACCTCGTGGTGATGGCTCTGGGCGAGACTGCGGAAATGAGCGGCGAAGGCGGTTCCCGGGCCTTTCCCGGCCTGCCCGGAAATCAGCAAAAGCTGCTCGAATCGGTGGCGTCCACGGGGCGTCCGGTCGTTTTACTTGTCTTTTCCGGGCGCCCGCTGCTGCTCGATTGGGCCGCCGAACACGTCAATGCCATCGTCGAGGCATGGTTTCCCGGCGCCGAGGGCGGTTCAGCCATAGCCAATGTGTTTTATGGAGAGGCTCCCAGCGGCAAGCTGCCCATGAGCTTTCCGCGCGCCACCGGCCAGGAGCCGCTCTATTACAATCAGTTCCCTACGGGGCGCCCCCTTTCCAGTTTCGATCCCGCCAGTCAGGACATTCGCTTTTTCTCGCGTTACATCGATGCTCCCAACGAGGCGCTGTTTCCATTCGGCCATGGGCTGACCTACACCCGGTTCGCCTATTCGGGGGTCACCCTCTCGCGAACCACCGCTCCGCTTTCAGAAGCGACCCGCGCCGCGCGCAATCTCATAACCGTAACGGCGACTGTCGAGAACACGGGGAACCGCGCTGCAACCGAGATTGTCGAATGCTATATCCGCAATCTGGGCGCCAGCCTCGAACAGCCGGTGCGAAGCCTCCAGGGCTTCAGGCGCGTCACCTTGCAGCCGGGGGAGGCGAAGCAGGTTTCTTTCGACCTCGGTTTTCCGGAATTGTCCTTCTATAACAACGCCGGACAGGCTGTCATGGAACCCACTCACTACACAGTATGGATTGGAGGCAGTTCAGAGGCCGGGGAACGTGCGGATTTTGACATCGTGCCGTAACTCCGCACGAACCGGTTTACTCCCTGATAGGCGTATTTCATACTGGGGTTTCCAACTGGGCCGGAACTAAAAACCGTAGCAAATTGCAGGTATCCATGACAGTCCCACAGAAAAAATTGTGGAAGGCGGCCGCCAACGGCGGCGATCCCCGGTTGGCGATCGACGATCGATACGCAACGGTGTGGACTTCGGAGCCATCGGAAAAGCCGTGGGTGGAGATCGATCTCGGCGCTGTCGCCACGCTCGGCGGATTGGAAATCTACTGGGGGCGCCGCGCGGCGGCCCAATACGAGTTCCATACCTCACGTGACGGCAAGACCTGGGAACGCCTCTGCGGCTCCCCGCACGGGGAAGGCGGACAGGAGCTGTTCGGCTTTCCTCCCATAGCGGCCCGCTTTGTGCGCTTGAGCGCCGATAATCCAGACCGCAATCCGGGGCCGGAGGTCGTTCAAATCAACCTCTATGGTCCTGACGGCGCCGTGAGCGTGCTGGAAGCGGGGCGGATTGCATCGCTCGGTTCCGCGCCCGTCAGGCTGCCCGTAGGCGAGAGCATTACCGCCGATTTCGGCTATGTCCGCTCGCCCTCGGGGTTGCGGGTCGACTGGGGAGAGGCCTACGGCGCCGACTTCTCGGTCTCGGTCTCCGAAGACGGCGAAAACTTCCGCCAAATGGGCCGCATCGATAACGGACAAGGGCTCTATGACAATTTCTATTGGCCGAGCATAGAAGGGCGCTTCGTCCGGCTCACCCTGCACGCGGCAAGCTCGCCCGAAGGCGCGACAGTCAAGCAGATCAAGCTCCGGATCCTCAGCAAGGACCGCATGCCGATCGGGCTCTTGGAACGGGCGGCTTGCGCCGGGCGCGGCGAACTCTATCCGCAATCGCTGCTCGGCCGGCAGGTCTACTGGACCGTGCTGGCCGAAGCGGAAGAACCGGAAGAGGCGCTCTTCGACGAATATGGCGACCTTGAACCCCAACAGGGGGGCGCCCAGATCACCCCTCTGCTTCGCCTGGAGGGTAAGCTGAACGGCGCGCCTGGAGCTGCGCAGATCTGCTGCTCCCTCTTCGGCGGTTCGCTACCGCTGCCAACCGTCACTTGGACCGCTCAAGGCATCGAAGTCCAGGCGAGAGGGCTTGCTCATGCCGGCCAAGCTCTCGTGGAATACCGGGTGCTCAATTCGAGTGGCGCGCCCCGGGCGGGCGCGCTCGTGCTGGCGGTCCGGCCCGTGCAGATCAACTCTTATTGGCAGCATGGCGGTGACGCGCCCATCAACGCCATCGGCATCGAGGGGCGGCAAGTGCGAGTCAACGACCGGATCTATGCCGCTTTCTCCCGCGATCCGGATGCCGTGACCGTTGCGGAATTCGATGGCGGAGACGCCGTAAGGCTCATCGAGCAGGGCGCTTGCGGGGCCGATCGCAGCCTTCGCTCGGACTCCGGGCTTCTCAGCGCGGCATTTGAATTCGCTTTCGACCTGCAGCCCGGAGCCGCCGCGGCCGTGACCGTCGCTTGTCCGATGCGGGACGGTGTTACGCCGGATGCCGGCGCGCCGTTTTCCGCGCTCGGCAAGGAGGTCGCGCGCAGTTGGAGAAAGAAGACCGGCCCTCGGAAAATCAAGGTTGGCGACCGGGAAGTGACTGAGACGGTCCATGCGCAAACCGGGCTGATCCTCGCGAACATGACGCGGTCCGCGTTTAGGCCTGGCCCGAGAAATTATGACCGAGTCTGGATACGCGACGGCTCTTCGCAGGCGCTGGCCTTGCTCTGGGCGGGTCAGCCCGAGCCCGCCAAAGCCTTTGTGGAGTGGTATGCAAAGCGCATCTACGAGTCAGGCCTAGTCCCCCCAATTCTCGACAGCGATGGCAAGCCTTACAAGGGCTTTGGCGGGGATCTCGAATTCGATGCGCAAGGGCAGTTCGTCTGGATCGCCGCGGAGGTCTACAAGATAACCAGGGATCGCGCGTACCTTAAGAGGATATTGGAGCCCGTGGTGCGGGCCGCCAAATTCATCGAGAAGCTTTCAGATGAAACCAATGCGGGGCATGGGGACGATGAGCGGTTCCACGGCCTCCTGTGTCCCTCTATCAGCCACGAGGGCTACAGCACGCCCACCTACAGCTATTGGGACAATTTCTTCGCCTTGAGCGCTTGGCGGGACTGTCGCTATCTGGCGTCGGAGGCGGGCGATCTGGAAACCGCAGCCTATGCCAAATCGAAGGGGGAGGAATTCGCGGCCAATCTCGCCCGGTCCATCCTCGTAGCGTCGGAACTCATGGGGAAAGGCGTCGTCGCCGCCTCCGCGGATCGATTGGACATCGATCCCACTTCGACTTCGATTGCCTTCGAACCCTGCCGGGTGGAGGACGTCCTTCCTTCCAGTTTCCTGCAGGAGACCTACGACGAGTGCGCAAGGTATATCGAACGTATCGGCGCGCCGGATTTCAAAGGCAGCTACACGCCTTACATTGTGCGCAACCTCAACGCCTTCGTGGCTCTGGGCCGTTTTGAAGACGCCTTCAGGCTCCTCGATCTCATGCTCTCCCACCGCAGGCCGCAAGGCTGGCGCCACTGGGCCGAGGTCGTCTGGAATCCCCCCCGCACGCCGGAATATCTCGGCGACATGCCCCACACCTGGATCGGGGCGGAGTTCGTCACGGCTATACGGAGGATGCTGATCCGGGAAAACGGCGGCACGCTTGAGCTGTTGCGCGCGGCGCCCGACAGTTGGTGGAACGCAGACGGGATCGAGCTGCGCGGACTGTCGACCGCGTTCGGCGCGATCAATCTGAGGGCGCGGCGGGCAAATTCCGCGGTGACAGTCGATCTGGCTTTGACGGGGCAGCCGCCGGAGAAGGTCACGGTACGCTATCCCGGGGCCAAGCGCGCGGAGGCGGATGGAAAGCCGTGCCGGATCGATGGCGATGTGATCTCTTCGGCAAATTTCAGCCGGTTGGTCATCGAGTATTGAGCCGGTTACCGGAGTGTCGCCGCCGCAGGCTTTGTTCGATAAAACAAAGAGCGAGAGCGCGCTGTTGAGTCCATCGAAAGCGGACGCACTCTAAGGAGCTGGCCGCAAAAGAGCCCTGGCGGCAACCGTTATCGGAATGGCCAGCGCGGCGCACCCGAGAGCGTCCCAGACCCCATCGCCCAGCAAGGCGCAGATGAGGCCTGCGCCGGTAAGGAGGCCAATCGCCGCCGGGGCCGCATAGATCTGCCGGAGGGTGAACCAAGGCCGGGGCGGCGTCGCGCTTTGCTGCAATCCGGAACTCATACCGAATCCGGTTGATGACTTCGCTGTGTCATCCCGGAAACGCCAAGGGCGTTGTCCGGGATCGTTACAAAGCGCTTTTTGCGATCCCGGATAGGGCGTAACCGCCCTTCCGGGATGACGAGGCTGTGCCGGATTCCGTATCATTCGCCGCCTTCTTCTCTCAGGCCGTCCGGGAACGTGCTCCGGTTATCCGCCCGCCGCTTTCGGAGCCAAAGAAAAATACCGCTGGCAAGCACCACGATAAGACCAAGATCGAGAAGCGCCCAAATTATCTTGAGCGGCGCTCCGCCATAATCGCCAAAATGAAGGGGCTGCGACATAAGCAGAGCTGCGACGTACCAGGGCATTTCGCGCGCCGCGCTCAGTTTACCCGTCTCGTCCAAAGGCCGGGCCTCGCCCGGCCTTTTTTGCGTTTGTGCGGGATCGCTTTCCTCGCGGCTTCGCGAAGTCCCGTACCTCTCTCCGTCCGCGTCGAAACGCGCAGGCAGCCTGAGCCGCAACGACTCATGAACTAACCGGGAACAATGTAGCGAGTCAGCCCAGACCCGGCTCATCGGATGCGCCACTAAGTTGAAGCGCAAGAATAGAGTTACCGCGACCTGGTCGAACGCTTAGCAGCGATGGGCACACCGGGGTCAGAGCGGAGCGCGCCAGTTGTGCGATTATTCCTGCAACAGCGGCGCGCGCGACGCCGATCCCCTCTCCAACCCGCCAGGAATTCAAAATAACAGGGTGTTTCGTAAGGAACAGCCGAAAGTCGCGTCCCGTGAGATGTTCTATCTCGAAGGCAGGAGCCTTCACCATCAACCCCAGAAAAGGAAACTTCAATGCCAACTACCTCAACTATCGACAACAGCAACTTCGACGGCATCAGCTTCGACGGCGTCAACACGAACGGCGGCGCGTTCAATTTCGCTGGCGCTCAGGATGTCGGCGGTCACGGCGACGTGCAGTCGGCCATCTCTAACAGCAACTTCGATCACATCAGCTTCGACAACCTCAATACGAACGGCGGCGCGTTCAATTTCGCTGGCGCTCAGGGTGTCGGTGGTCAGGGCGAGGAGCACGGCCTCGTGCAGTCGCAGATCGACAACAGCAACTTCAGCGACATCCACTTCAACGACCTTAACACGAATGGCGGCGCGTTCAATGTCGCCGGCGCTCAGGGTGTCGGTGGTCACGGCGACGAGCACGGCGCCGTGCAGTCGGCCATCTCTAACAGCAACTTCGATCACATCAGCTTCGACCACATCAACACGGACCACGGAGCGTTCAATTTTGCTGGCGCCCAGTCGGTTCACTTCGACCCGCCGGTTCACGTAGAGCATCACTAAGGAGAACCAATGTTCTTCTAAAGGCCGGGCCTCACGCCTGGCCTTTTTTTTGCTTGATCGCTTTCGTCCGCGGCCGGGTGGTTTTGATCAGGAGGTGAACAATTAGCTAAAATTGGTTTCGTTTTGTAAAAGCGCTATAAGTAATTATATAATTAATTTTACTTTTTTTCGGGCGCCCAGGAAGCCCATGCGCAAGAGCGTCGCGGTGAGATGAGCCATGATTGCCCCCTGTCCAAATTTCCAGATGTCCGAAAAGAAATGTTTGAAGGCTGTTCCCGCGGTAACAGCGGCAGTCCGACGGCTAGCTCCATAGTGGCAGGCAGATAGAGAGTGCGGATTCGACTTCAGGATTCTGGTTATGACCCTTACCCCAAGCCAAACCAGCTTCGACAATGTGAACTTCGACAACGTGAATGCAGGCGATATCCTCGTCGGAGGAATTGCGGGCGACGTGGGCGGAGCCGTGGCCGGCTTTTTTGCAGCGACCTTTTCCAGCGTGAGCTTCGACAACGTGTTTGCCGCTGATATCGTCCTTGGGAGCAGCGCTTCGAGTGATACCTTCAGCGGTCTGAGTTTCGAGAACGTCAATGCAGATCAGATCATCATCGGGGGCTCCAACACAAAGAACTCGCCCAGCGACAGCCTGCACGATCTAAGCTTCCAGAACGTCCATGCCGCTCAAATCGTCCTGTCCGGCATCGACCTCCCCGCGGACTGGCATCCGGGCGGCGCCGAAAGCATCTTGTCACTCCTTTCAAGCGACCACATAAGCTTTGACAATGTCAGCGTCGGCGATCTCATCATCGACGGGATCGAATTCAGTTTGGGCTTGCAGTCCGGCGAGCCTGCTTCCTCGGGTGAGGATAAAGGCGCCGAAAGCGCCGGACATGGCAGGCGCCATGATGGACATGAGCAATCTCATTCCGGGCACGGCCAGGGACACGACGAGGAACATCGGCAGGGCGAAACCCAAGAGTGGCACGGTCGCGGCCACGGCGAGTATAACCACGCTCAACCCAGCGGCTCAGGCCAGTCGCCGCACGAGCCCGCGCACTTTGCCGAGATGCACGGCTTCGAAGCGTCCGAGGCCCATCACGCCGCGTTTTTCGTGCCTCATCACTAGTGGCTCGAATCTCTTAAAGCGCTGGGTACAGGCTTTTCAATTTGATGCGGGCGTCCTTGGTTGTGAAGCGCCAATCGGCTTTGGCATGGGCGGTATTGCGCTTGGCGAACCAGGCGCTGAC
>JBAVVQ010000713.1:0-2759 GCA_049697375.1 Rhodomicrobium sp. | reverse complement strand
GTCATGAGGCCATCGCCATAAGCCAGGCCGGCCATCTTCCCCTCGAAGTCCTCCTTCGATGAGGCGGATTCCTGGAGATCCTTCTCCAAGGCTTCGGGGTCATTCAGCAGAGCCGATAGGCTCATGGCGCACTCCTACTCGCGAATCGATCCGATCCTGAGAGAGGCTATCAGGCTCCCAAGAGGCCCAACAAGAAGCGGCCGGTCAGGTCGCCGCTTTAAATGTGGATGGCGCGGCCGTAAGCGTCGAGCACGCTTTCGCCCATCATCTCCGAGAGCGTCGGATGCGGGAAGACGGCCTGCATCAGCTCGGCCTCCGTCGTCTCCAGCGCTTTCGCGATGCTCTCTCATTGCAGAAACTCATTGACCTGGATAAATTCGGACATGCCGACCTCGGCGCTGGCCGTCGCAGTCATCGGCAGTCGTCGCAATAGATTCGTGGTTTCTATCGAGACATGACGTCGCCCTGCTTGTTCGCTGATTTTGAGGCGCTGAGCCTCCTCTGCCGCCGCCGCCACATTCATCGGCTGTCGTTGTTCGGCTCAATCTTGAAGGGCCGCGACCGCTCGGACAGCGATGTGGATCTCTTGGTGGAGTTTGAGGAAGGCAGGAAACCTGGCCTTCTGGCGCTGAGCGGCATGGAAGCCGAGTTTTCGGCGCTGCTTGGCGGACGGCGGGTCGATTTGCGTACACGTGAGGACCTGAGCCGCTACTTCCGCGAGGAGGTCGAGCGCACTGCCGAGATTCAATATGCGGCCTGAAGACGCCGTTCGGATTCGTCACATGATCGACGCGGCCGAAGCCGCTCGGTCGTTTCTCGACGGTCGGCAGCGTAGCAGCCTGGATGAAGATCAGATGCTGCTCTTTGCGCTGGTTCGCGCCGTCGAAATTATTGGCGAGGCCGCATCCCGAGTGACATTGGAGACAAGATGCGCTGTCCCGGTCGTGCCCTGGATGGCGATCATCGGCATGCGCAATCGGCTCGTTCATGCGTACTTCGATATCGATCGGGACATTTTATGGAAAACGGTGACTGAGGAAATCCCGGACCTCATCCCACTTCTCGCGGCAAGCCTTCCCGAAGCTGAAAACGAGAGTTGAGAAACGCTTCTCAGCCCGCACGCCCTAGATGTGGATGGCGCGGCCGTAGGCGTCGAGCACGCTTTCGCCCATCATCTCCGAGAGCGTCGGATGCGGGAAGACGGCCTGCATCAGCTCGGCCTCCGTCGTCTCCAGCGTCTTCGCGATGCTGAAGCCCTGGATCAGCTCCGTGACCTCCGCGCCGATCATATGCGCGCCGAGCAACTCGCCTGTCTTCGCGTCAAAAATCGTCTTCACGAAGCCCTCGGTCTCGCCAAGCGCGATGGCCTTGCCATTGCCGCGATAGGGGAACCGGCCGACCTTGATTTCGTGGCCGTTCCCTTTCGCCATTGTCTCGGTCAGCCCGATTGATGCGACCTGCGGATGCGAATAGGTGCAGCCCGGAATATTACGCACATTGAGGGGGTGAACGTCGTTGCGGCCCGCGATCTTTTCCACGCAGATGACACCCTCATGGCTGGCCTTGTGCGCGAGCCAGGGCGGCCCCGCCACGTCGCCAATGGCATAGAGGCCCGGCGCGCCCGTGCGGCAATATTCGTCGATGACGATATGCGACTTCTCGACTTTCACGCCCAGTTCTTCGAGACCGAGGTTCTCCACATTGCCGACGATGCCCACCGCGAGGATGACGCGCTCGAACTCCTCGCTTTTCTGTTCGCCATCCTTGAGCGTCAGCGTGGCTTTCACGCTGCTCGCGTTTTTCTCAAGCTTGTCGACCTTCGCGCCCGTGTGGATCGTCATACCCTGCTTCTCGAAGGACTTCCTCGCGAAGGCCGAAACCTCTTCGTCCTCCACAGGCAGGATGCGGTCCATGATCTCGACCACGGTCACCTTCACGCCGAGAGCATTGTAGATGCTCGCGAACTCGATGCCGATCGCGCCCGAGCCGACCATAAGCAGCGATTTCGGCGTGATGTCCGGGATCATCGCTTCCTTGTAGGTCCACACGAGCTTGCCATCGGGTTCGAGCCCGGGCAGGCTGCGCGCGCGGGCGCCGGTCGCGATGATGATGTGCTTCGCCTCCACATCGGCGAGCGCCTTGCCGTCCCCGCCTTTGATCGCGATCACGCCCTTCGCCTTCAGCCGCGCTGTCCCGTCGATGACCGCAACCTTATGCTTCTTCAGAAGGTAGGCGACACCCGAGGACAGCTTTCCCGCCACCTGACGTGAGCGGCCGATCACCTTTGCGAGGTCAAACGTGACGCCGTTCGCCTTCAGCCCGAACTCTTCGGCATGGCGCACCAGCGTCAACACTTCCGCCGTCCGCAAGAGCGCCTTCGTCGGGATGCAGCCCCAGTTCAGGCAGATGCCGCCGAGATGCTCGCGCTCGATGACGACGGTTTTCATGCCGAGTTGCGCGGCCCGGATCGCCGCCACATAGCCGCCGGGGCCCCCGCCGATCACCGCAATATCGAACGCTTCCGCCATGGCGAACCTACCCCCTAATGCGCAATTAAGCTCAAGAAAAACACGAACGTCGCCATGAGGCCGAGGCCGGAGCGGACCGCGTGGAGCCAGCCCCATCTCTGAACGAGAAGCCTGATCTGAGGGTCGTTCTTCGAAGGCTCCATGGCCATCAGTTTGTTGTTCGTCGGCCTGATCGCAAGCAGCGTCCATGGCCAATTCGCAACGAGAATGAGCGCGCCGTAGAGGAAGCGG
>JBAVVQ010000712.1:0-2278 GCA_049697375.1 Rhodomicrobium sp. | reverse complement strand
GAGCGTATCCCCAGATTTGGCGCTCTGGGGCATGACGCTGATGCCGACATTCGCGCCGAGAAGCGGCAGAAGGTCGTGGTCTGAGCCGATCTGATCCTGAAACTCCTGGCGAATGCCCCGAGCCGAGAGAACCTCCTCAAGCGCGGCGGCTTGTTCACAGTAGGGGCGGCGAAAAAGCCGCCACTTAGCAATATGCTCAAGCGAAACGGCATTGTTCATGGCGAGCGCATGATTGCTGTTGACGGCAAGCTCGAACCGTTCGGTGAAAAGATACCAGGACTCCAGCCGATCCCAGTCCTCAGGCAGCGGACACGCGATGGCGACCTCGATTGCGCCCACTTTCAGCTCAGCGCCAACCTCTGCGGCTGTCCCGCGGAAGAACTTCAGCTCGAGTCCGGGAAAGGCCCGCACCAGCTCAGACAAAGGCTGGATTACGATCAGCATGTTGACCGTGTGTGATAGTCCGACGCGGAGCGGGGCGCACTTCCCTTTCTTGTAGGAGGTCGCAAGCTGCTTCGCGGCGTTCGCGCTCTCGTAGCATTGCGTGAGCAGCGGGAGCATCATGCGTCCAAGCTCGCTCAAATGCGTCAGGCGGCGCTCGCGCCGGAACAGATCGCCGCCGAACTCCTCCTCGAGCTTTATGATGGCCCGGCTGAGCGAGGGTTGCGCGACGTGGCACTCCTCTGCGGCTTGCGTGAAACTGAGCGTTCTCGCCACCGCGAGGAAGTACCGGACTTGGTGCATTTCCATGAGCGGGCTCCGAGACTCGGCCTTCACGCCTGATGCCACATGAGAATAAATGATTACTATAGCAGCAAGTTGAGTGAGAGGCATTTCCGTTCCCACCCCTCATAGCGCTGGCATTGGCGGGGACTGGCCATATCAATGGAAAAAAGGTTCCTGCTATTATGACGACTTGGAACAGCCCGGATTTCACGCTCAGGCGTATGATTTCAGGCATAAAGCCGCCGCGGTCACGGGCTCGACAAGCGCGATCGGTCCAGGTATCGCGGACGCGTTCGCCAAGGCGCGTATCAACGTGGTCCTGAATGGCTTGGGCGAGCGGGTTCGGATCGAGGAGCCACGGTCGCGGAAGGCAGGGCGACCGGGCCGCTTTCGCGTCAGCGGGACGGGATGACAGTGCGGTGATGCCTCTTCCGTTTGCAAACATGTTACCAATAATTAGCAAGCGCGGTACTGATGTTACGCTCCCAGCTAACTATCCCCTCCGGCAGCGGCGCCTCCTTACAGATCCGCAGACGTCGGGTGGCATTCCTTGTAAGCGTGCGCGCCCGCACAGAGCGGCGATATTCTGACTCTGATTCAGGAGGGGGGATTCACTGACGCCCGGATCATAGGGGAGATGGCGGAAGGAGCGGGAGCGGCGGTAAGCTAGCGCCAGTCGCGTGCCGAAGGGAGCGGCCGAACCGCTCCCAAGCCATGTCCGTACTCACGACGCCAAACGGTAAAGCCGTGCGATAAGGCTATCGCTCTTCAGGACCGCGGGAAGCCGCCGTAATATCGCATCGAGACCAAGGCTCCGGCCTGCCGCATTGATGAGAAATAGCCAGCAGATCACGATGATGAATATGAATTCCCACGGCCACTCGCCCGGGTGGGTGTACAGGCCGAAATAGAGCTGTGCAGCGAACACCATTCCCAAAAGCGCAAACGCGCGCACGCCAAAGCCGAGAATGAAGGCGGAGGCCATGCCCAACTCGGATAGAAATGCGATCACGTTCACAAGGGTGAAGTTTGGGAGCAAAACATCCGTCACCAAGGCCTTATGAAAACCGAAAGCCGCGTGTTGTGCCTCCTGTTCCAGCCAATATCGAAAGCCCCCGGATGGGATGGGCAGTTTCCACAAGAAGCCTTCGAACCACATCGCGCCGATCGCGACGCGCGCGGCCCAAGTCCCGAGGTCGCGCAGAGTGCGCTGGGCAGGGTCGGCCTGCCAGTTGCGGTAGGCGAGGAAGAGGCTTGCGACAATGAGCGCCCAAAAAATCCCGACAAGGAGATAGCGCCAAGGTCCAATGCCGAGGTGAAACGCATCTTCTCCGATAAGGAAGAGCCAGGAATCGTAGAAGGGATTGGTGCGCATTGGGTTTTCTCCTCGTAGTGGGGTCTATCGTAAGCTTTGCTGGAAGTGTCTTAGGTGGCCCGGGCGGCAAATTTCACCGCTTGGTTTTGTTTGGCGATCCCATCCTCGGTTTGTTCCGGATCGGCTTTGGACAGGGAAAGCCTCTGAGGTGAGCCTTCTGATGCGTTCGCGGGCGGC
>JBAVVQ010000711.1:0-5298 GCA_049697375.1 Rhodomicrobium sp. | reverse complement strand
TTACAGGCTACTGCATCAGCTTCACGACACCAGGGGAGCCGAGATCAAGGGTGACCAAATAGACCGTCTCGTCGTCCGGATCGCGGCGGATATTGAAACCCAGTTCGTGGCACATCTTGAGCATCGTCGCATTTTCGGAAAGCACGGTTCCGTAAAGCGACTTCAAACCCTCGCTCTTCGCATAGCTGATGAGATGCTTCATGAGCAGCCATCCCAGGCCGTAACCTTTCAGATCCGAGCGAATCAAGACGGCATATTCGCCCTTTTCGTAATCGGGATCGGCTAAGAAACGGGCCCCCCCGAGCACTTCCTGGTCTCCCTCTCCATCGGAGCGCAGCGCAATGAAAGCCATTTCCCGGGCATAGTCGATCTGCGTCATGCGTGCCAGAAACTTATGCGAAAACTCCCGAACGGTCATGAACATGCGCAGACGAACATCCTCTGGGTCCATCCGCTCCATGAAGCGCGCATAGAACCGCTCATCTTCAGGACGGATGGGGCGGACGAACACCTCGCTTCCGTCCGCGAGCCGATGCTTCTGCTCCCACTGTGTGGGGTATGGCCTGATGGCGCACGGAACGGGCGGGCGGATGGCAGGATCTTCGACCTTGACCCGAGCGTCGAGCGCAATCATTCCCTCACCGATGAGAAGCGGATTGATATCGAGTTCGCGAATGGCCCGGTGGTGCACGGCGAGCGTGCTCAGCTTCACGAGGCAAAGCGCAAGCCCCTTCAGATCGACGGCGGGCCTGTCCCGAAACCCTTTCAGCAGTTTGTAAATACGGGTCGATTCGATGAGTTCGCTCGCGAGCTTCAGATCGAGCGGGGTGAGGGACATCGCCGTATCGCCGATGGCCTCGACGCCCGTACCGCCCGCTCCGAACAAGATAATCGGCCCGAAGGTATGATCGGTTGTGATTCCCAGGATCAGCTCGTAGGCGTCCTTGCGAGGGATCATCGGCTGAACGGTCACGCCTTCAATAATCGCGTCGGGACGAGCCGCCTTGATATCGCTGAGCATACGGTGCGTGGCTTTCTCCACTTCCTCCGCGGATGTAAGGTCAAGGCGCACGCCTCCGACATCGGACTTGTGGGTGATATTTGGCGAGAGAATCTTCACCACAACGGAAGCGTAACCCCGCAAAAGTCTTGCCGCCTCTTTCGCCGCTTCTTCCGGTGTCGCGGCCACCTTGGTCGGCACGGTCGGGATGTCATAGGCGTTGAGCACCGCCTTGGCCTCCGGCTCGGTCATGAGGCTCCGGCCCTGTGCAAGCGTCTTGGCGATGCTGGCATCCACAATCTCGGGCTTGAAGTGCTCGACCGGCATGACTGGCGGCGTCTGCATCAGTTCGGCCTGGGCACGCGCATAGCGCGCCAGTTGCATGATGCCCTCGATCGCTTCCGTCGGCGTCTCGAAGTCCGGGATGTTGGCTTTGGCGAAGAGGGGCCGCACCTCTTCGACCTTGCTCCGCGAAAGCCAGGTTGCGACCACGGGCTTTTTATGGCCCAGGCGCCGCTCGTTCTCGACCGCTTCGACCGTGGCCTTCGCCGCATCGACCGAGGAAGCAAGTGCGGTCGGGCAATTCATGACGAGCACAGCGTCCGTGTTGGCGTCTTGCAAAACAGCTTGCATGGCTGCGCGGTAGCGATCCGGGCCCGCGTCGCCGATGATGTCGACAGGGTTGCCATGCGACCATGTCGGCGGAAGCACCTTGTTCAGGGCTTCGATCGTGCCCGGCTCGAGATTGGAGAGCGTCCCCCTCAGGTCAGCCAGGGTGTCGGCGGCGATGACGCCTGCTCCCCCTCCGTTCGTCACGATGGCGAGGCGGCTTCCCGGAAGGCATTTTACGCGCGCGAGCACTTCGGCGGCATCGAACATCTCATCGAGATCGACGACGCGTAAGATACCAGCGCGGCGAAATGCGGCCCCATAAACGTTATCCGAGCCGGCGAGCGCACCGGTATGCGACGCGGCGGCCCTCGCTCCTTCGGGGTGCCGGCCTGCCTTGATCGCGATCACGGGCTTGGCGCGAGAGCAGCGCCTTGCCGCGGACATGAACTTCGCCGCATTCCTGATCGCCTCGATGTAAAGAAAAACGGCCCTGCTCGTGACGTCGCCCGCGAGATAATCGAGCATGTCGCCGGTATCGACGTCGGCAGCGTCCCCGATCGAGACGACGTGACTGAACCCGACGCCCTCGACGGCCGCCCAATCGAGCATGGCCGCCGTTATCGCGCCCGATTGAGACACAAGCGCGATGTCTCCGGGCTTCGCGAGTATGTGCGCGAAGCTCGCGTCCACTTTCAAGCTCGGTATCTGGATGCCAAGGCAATTGGGGCCGATGATACGCATAAGATAGGGCTCGGCAGCTTCCAGCATGCTTTTCGTGAGCTCGCCGGTTAGGCCCGCCGTGATGACGACCGCTGCCCGGCAGCCTTTGTGGCCAAGCTCGGCGATGATGCCGGGCACCGTTTTGGGGGGCGTGGCCACGACCGCGAGGCCCGGCACGAAAGGCACCGTTTCGATATTGTGGGAGCAGGGCTTGCCCAGGATGGTGTCGCGGTCCGGATTGACGAAGCCGATTTCGCCCTGAAAGCCGCCGCGCAAGAGGTTCTCGGCAATGTGCAATCCGATAGAACCCTCGCGCTCGCTCGCTCCCACAAGGGCAAGACTGGACGGCTTGAACAAGAGATTGAGGTTCCGGATCGTCATGGCGCGCTCCGCTGGCTGCGGTTCAGCTGCAGCGCTTCGGCGTCGAGGCCACAGCGCCGTGACCTTATCTCATACTTCTGACGGCAAAGCACGCGTTGACGGAGGTCAAAAAAGCGGTGCAACCCGGACATTCGAACCAGGAAGGACCACACGCGGTGCGCGCCTCACATCTGTACATGGTTTACGACCCATGCTCCCGCTGCAGCCGCGAGGCCCGCGATCAAGATGGGCGGCACCGTCTTCGCGAAAACGGTCAGTAATGTCAGGAAAGCGGAGAAAGCCTTTTCCCCCCGCCGCGAAAGCTCGCGGACGCCACTTACGTAGACCTCGTATGCCGCGCTGTTGATCTTGAAATCGGTCTTGAACTGCTTGCCACTTGAAACGATGGTGCGCGAACGCCAACGAACTGTTTCAAGCCAAAAGACGACTGTCCACAGCTGCACGAGACGGTGGCCGGGGCGGCTCGTATAGCAGTCCTTCGAAAAGTCCGAACTTATATCCGCTTGGCGCCAAAAAAAGCGGACTTGTCAGTCTCGCTACAGGCGAGATACGCGACGGCAATCGCCATTTGCGCCTCACGGTAGGTTAAGGCGCCGCCCGATATGCTCGGCCACTGTTGATCTTCATCAAATCAGTCGCAGAGGTCGCGCTATAGCATCATGAGGGACGCCGTCAGATAGATAGCGGTGGCGGCTCGCGCAGAACGAACGCGCAGGTCGTCATTCAGCGCTCATGAGATCGCGCGCCATGATTACCCTCCGGAAACTTAAGCTTCTGGCTCATATCGCTAGATGGCGTCTTACTTGGAACCAATACGACCTGGACGTTGCGCCCCCCAGCGGGCTCGGGACCAAGTTCATAACGGCTCGCCGCGCTGCAAGTATGATCTTGGATGGTTCCACGGTTATCGCGTGTGGAATGGCGGGCCACCATCGAGCTTCGATCTTTTATTGGGCCCTTCGTGACAATTTCAGGCGAACCGGACATCCGCGCGACCTGACGATATGCTCTGTCGGCGCAATAGGTGGAAGAGGCCAAATACCGGGCACAATCGAAGAGCTTGGGCTAGAAGGGCTCGTTAAAATGGCCATTATGGGTCATCTCGAGACCGTGAAGTCTTTCTTACGCTTGGCTAGCGCCGGGAAAATGGAGCTCCATACCCTGCCCCAAGGGGAATTCGCCTTTCTTATCGAAGGCCAAGCGCGAGGCGTTTTTGAGCTTGAAACGGAAGTGGGCCTTGGAACATTTCTTGACCCGCGTGTTGGTCGTGGGTCTGCGGTAACGAAACTCCCGAGCCATCACTTCATAGAATTGGCCGCCAATGGTTTGCGGTATCGGCTCCCAAAAATTAACGTAGCTCTCATCAGTGCGCCTTATGCTGACCGGCACGGCAATATCTATGTAAGGAACGCTGCTTGTCTTACCGAAATCCGTGACTCAGCAAGAGCCGTCAAAGCCAATGGGGGAATAGTCCTTGTAACGGTTGCCGGCGTCATTCCGTTCGATTCCTCTGAGGTATATTTGAGGCACGATGAGGTGGACGCAATTGTTGTCAACGCCGGTAATGAACAAACCGCTTCAGTTCGCCAGCTCCGCTACTGGCCCATGTTGACGGTTGGGGCGAAGGTTGACGAGGCCGAAGCTCTCGCCGATGTGAAATTTATCAATGATGTGCTTGGCGTCACGCCCCACCGTGGACCGGCAGATCTGGCCGCAGCCAGGCTTGCTACCACCGTCGTTGCTTCAGAGGTTCAGCCGGGCGCGATGATCAATATCGGCATTGGCTTGCCTGAGGTAGTCAGTGCTTTGCTCTACGAGGCCGGTCTTTCGAAGCACCTTACTCAGACGACCGAGACCGGCGTCATCGGCGGCATTCCCATGAGCGGCGTCTTTTTTGGGGCCGCCATCAATCCGGCTCGGCACGAAAGCTCAGCCTATATGTTTCACCGCTACGAGCAGGAATTGGATTTAGCCTGCCTTGGCATGTTGGAAGTCGACAGTGATGGAAACGTCAACGCGTCCAGACGAGGTGAGGATCCGCTCGATTATGTTGGGCCAGGAGGTTTCACCAACATCGCATCTTGCGCAAAGTGTGTCGTCTTTGTCGGTAGTTTCGCCAAAAACGCCAAGCTCCGGGTTCGGAATGGACAAATCGTCATCGACGACCCAGGCGAATGCAAGTTCGTACCCGCTGTTCGCGATATCACGTTTAACGGCGCCCAAGCGCTAAAACGCGGCCAGCGCGTCTGGTACGTCACGCCTGTCGGATTGTTTAAGCTCAATGCGAGGGGATTAACTCTCGTGCAAGTTATGCCAGGGATCGACTTCAAACGCGACATCCTGGCACACAGCAGCGCGCGAATTCAGTTGGAGGATGGCTCTTTAACGGTTGCGAGCCAGGCGATCCTAACGGGGAAGGGTTTCACACTGAACTAGACAGGAGGCGTTCGATGCATGCCAACAATTTAACCTCAGGACGATGTGGGCTTTTGGATCTCCACCCTTGCTGCGCATGCAAGATGGGCCCGTCCTCCAAAACCCGATGGCGGTTGCCGGTGCGGTTGCTTGTAGGGTGGAGCAAGTGC
>JBAVVQ010000710.1:0-1974 GCA_049697375.1 Rhodomicrobium sp. | reverse complement strand
GAGCTGTATCAGTCCATGCTCGAAGAGGCCGTACATGCGCTGAAAGAGCGGGGCGCGGCGGCGGAGCAGGAGGAACAGTGGTCGCCGACGATCAATGTGGGCTTGCCGGTGCTGCTGCCGGAATCCTATGTGCCGGATTTGCAGGTGCGGCTCGGCCTGTACCGGCGCTTGTCCGGCCTGCATGAGAGCGCGGATCTCGAGAATTTCTCAGCCGAGCTTGCCGACCGCTTCGGGAATTTGCCGGATGAGGTGAAGCATCTCCTCACGGTGGTGCAGATTAAGAACTACTGCCGTCGCGGCGGCATCGCCCAGGTTGACGCGGGGCCGAAAGGGGCCGTGGTTTCTTTCCGAAACAAGAAGTTCGCCAATCCGCAAGGGCTCGTGAAATTCATGCACGACAATGGCGCGGCCGTGAAACTTCAACCCGACCACAAGCTTGTTTTCAAGGCCGACTGGGAGGACGGGATTGAGCAGCTCCGTGGCACGCGTGCGCTTGTCCGGGAACTGGCCGATATCGCCCACGGGAAGGAGCCTGTCTTGCCGCCCACGGCAAGCGGCGAGGCGATGCCGCGGCTCAATATCGGGAAGGTGAAATCGCCGCAGCCCGCACCCACGAAGCCGCCGGCGAAATCGCCGCCGAAATTACCGGCGGCGAAGATCGCTCCGAAGCCGTTCTCGAAAGGCAAGGCGCGCTTTCATTGAGCGACGGCAAAGGGGCTGCGAGACCTATTTCTTTGCGGTGGTATGTCCCATGCCCCTCATGTAGCAGTGGCCACCGCCGCGCTGCCGGACGCTCGCGCGGCAGGCGCTCATCGTCGCAAACACGCATTGGCTCCGCGCCCCTGCTTTTTCTTTACCTCCGACGAAACTCGCGCAGTATGTGGCGGCATCGGCAGAGGAGACGCCACCGGGAGTGACGGCCAGAGCCGCCGCCAAGATTACTGAACGCAACACAATTACCTCCCTTGTTTATTGTAATGCTTCAACAGTGGAGGTAAGTGACGGTTCCGCTTGCTTCGAGAAGAGATTATCTTTCCATCCTTCCGGTGGGCACTTTATTGCGCAGGCGTCGGAGTTCTTGGATTCATTTTTCCAGATGATGCGGCTGCTTGGCGGAGATCACTCCGTTTCCGAACGGCAAGCCCATCTGTCCATTGACCGGATTTGCCGCTCGCCCGGGCAAAACGGCAGCATCAAGGCCGACCTTGTCGCCCACCGCCAGAGGCGAGGCGATGCCAAGGTACAATAATCGGAAGGTGGATCGCCGTCGCCCCCGCCTGGCGAAAGCTCATCATCCCGAGAGACCAACGGCGAGCGAAGGAATCGCAAGCGGACTGAACCCGTAGTGCTTTAGCCAGCGCAAGTCGCCGCCGAAAAAAGCGCGCAGGTCGGGCATGCCGTATTTCAGCATGGCGATGCGGTCGATGCCCATGCCAAAGGCGAAGCCCTGCCACTCCTCGGGGTCTATGCCGCAGGCCGCGAGCACATTGGAATGCACCATGCCGCAGCCGAGGATTTCCAGCCAGTCGTTGCCCTCGCCAATCTTGAGTTCGGCGCCCGAGCGGTCGCATTGAATGTCGACCTCGGCGGAGGGCTCCGTGAAGGGGAAGTGGGACATGCGAAACCGCATCTTCACATCATTCACTTCGAAGAACGCCTTGCAGAACTCTTCGAGCACCCATTTGAGGTGACCCATACGCGTGTCGCGGTCGATGACGAGGCCCTCGACCTGATGGAACATGGGCGTGTGGGTCTGATCCGAGTCCATGCGGTAGACGCGGCCCGGCGCGATGATTCGGATCGGCGGCTTTTGAGCGAGCATGGTGCGCACCTGCACCGGCGAGGTATGCGTGCGCAGGAGAAGGCGCTCGCCGTCTGCGTTCGGTGAGAAGAAGAAAGTGTCGTGCGCCTCGCGCGCGGGATGCCCCACGGGGAAGTTGAGCCGTGTGAAGTTGTAGTCGTCCGTCTCGATGT
>JBAVVQ010000709.1:0-1925 GCA_049697375.1 Rhodomicrobium sp. | reverse complement strand
GGCCTGGAGCTGGATGAGGGCCCTCTAAGAGATTCGTGGAGTTCTCCAAGCCCGGGCTGTGAAAGCCATAGGGGTCACTGTCATGAGTACCTCTGAACTCAGAAGCCCGCCAGCGGCCCCCGTCTCTGCGCCCGCTATCCCGGTTGACGAGGCTCGCGGCCTGACCGAGGCCGAGGCGGAACAGCGGCTCGCCGAATACGGCGAAAATGCGCTCGTCGAACATCATGTTGGGGTCCTCGAACGGCTCGCGCGCTTCTTCTGGGGGCCTATCCCGTGGATGATCGAGATTGCGGCCGTGCTGTCGGGCGTGCTTCAGCATTGGGCGGACCTCGCCATCATCCTGGCCATGCTCTTCATCAACGCCGGCGTCGGCTTTTGGCAGGAATTCAAGGCGGACAACGCCATCGCTCTATTGAAGCAAAGGCTTGCACTCAAGGCGCGCGTCAAGCGCGACGGCCAATGGAAGGAGATCGAGGCAAAGCTGCTCGTGCCAGGGGATGCCGTGCTGGTCCAGCTGGGCAATGTCGTTCCCGCCGATCTGAAGTTGATTGAAGGCGATTATCTGAGCGTCGACCAATCGGCGTTGACGGGAGAATCGCTCCCTGTCGACAAAAAGGCCGGGGACGAGGCCTATTCGGGGTCCATCGCCAAGCAAGGCGAGATGACCGGCGTCGTCACGGCGACCGGGATGAAGACCTATTTCGGCAAAACCGCTCGTCTTGTCGAACAGGCCAAGACCGTTTCCCATTTCCAGCGCGCGGTGCTGCGTATCGGCAACTTCCTTATCCTGGTAACGATCGGCCTCGTTCTCATTATTGGGCTTGCCGCCCTGTTCCGCCACGATCCGCTCGCCGAAACCATACAGTTTGCCCTCATCCTGACCGTCGCCTCGATCCCTGTGGCGCTGCCTGCGGTTCTGTCCGTCACCATGGCGATTGGCGCCGAGCGCCTCGCGCGTTTCAAAGCGATCGTTTCGCGCCTTGTCGCCATTGAGGAAATGGCTGGCATGAACGTGCTGTGCAGCGACAAGACCGGCACCCTCACCAAGAACGAGCTTACGCTCGGGGACCCGCAACCCGCATCGGGGGCGAAGCGCGAAGACCTTCTCGCAGCAGCGGTGCTCGCTTCGCGGCGCGATGCGCCCGATGCCATCGACGCCGCGATCATCGCTGGCGCTTCCGGCGTAAGTCTCGACGCTTTTACGGTTCGCGCCTTTCAACCCTTCGATCCCGTATCGAAGCGAGCCGAGGCCGAGGTCGAGCACGACGGCAGGAGATTCAAGGTTGTCAAGGGCGCGCCACAAGTCATCGTCGATCTTTGCGCACCGGACCCCGAAGAGCGCAAGGCGATCGCCAAGCTGGTCGGCCGGGACGCCGAAAAGGGCTACCGCACCTTGGGCGTCGCTCGCACCGATGAACAGGGCAAATGGCGGTTTCTCGGCCTACTGCCGCTGTTCGACCCGCCGAGGGACGACTGCGCCGAGACAATTGCCGCGACCCGCGCCATGGGCGTCGGCATCAAGATGGTGACGGGCGATCACGAGGCGATCGCCAAGGAGATTGCCGGCCAGTTGAAGCTCGGTCAGAATATCGTCGTCGCCGAAAGCCTGTTCGGAAAGGACGGGGCTGAGCCTGAGATTTCGCGCATCGTTGCCGCCGACGGCTTTGCGCGGGTCTTTCCGGAGCACAAGTTCAAGATCGTGAAAGCGTTGCAGGGCGCCGGCTACATCGTCGGCATGACCGGTGACGGCGTGAACGATGCTCCCGCGCTGAAGCAAGCGGACGTGGGCATCGCTGTCAGCGGCGCAACCGACGCGGCGCGCGCCGCCGCCGATCTCGTGCTGACCGCGCCTGGGCTTTCGGTGATCACCACGGCCATCGAGGAGGCCCGCCGCATTTTCGAGCGCATGAACAGCTATGCGATCT
>JBAVVQ010000708.1:0-1525 GCA_049697375.1 Rhodomicrobium sp. | reverse complement strand
CGGCGTCGCCCCCGCGAGGCGCCGCGGCCGTTGCGGGCGCTGCCTCTCTCGCGGGGCGCGACTTATGCGTTTTCGCTTCGGACGGCGCCGGGACCACCTTGATAGGCGGCAACTCGGGGACAACTTGCTGCTTTGGCGGTTCTTGGCCTGTCGCGCCAGCGGGAGACGGAGGCTTCGTCTCGCCTTGCTCTTGCGCACCCTTGGCATCATTCGCCGGCGCTGACGGCGTCTCTTGTGCCAAAGCTGGCCATGACAACAGTAAAAATGGCAAAAGGTAACGACAATGAGCTCCCATAACCGCCTCCCGTAATGTTATAATGTAACATCGATTCGGTAAGACCTGACAAGAGGATGGGCGACAAAAATCAAATATGCCCACGTCATCTTCTGCTTAGAATGGCCGCGCAGCCGACCGGTAGAAGACCGCGAGCGCGCAAAAGAACACCAGCGCGGCAATCGCGGTTGACGCGTGGGACTGAGCGTAGCCTGGGAACGCGAGCAGGCCGCCTTGACCGCCCACGGCGTCGGATGCGGCGAGCATGACCCCCGTCACGCTTTCCCCCACCAGAAACCCCGAAGCGATCAGGACGCCACGCCGCCGCAGCTTTGCCGCGACGTCCGCCTTTGCGCTCGCGTCGGAGTAGCCAGCCATTCTGTTCGCGACAGCCTTCTCGGAGAACCAGCTGATCACGGCTCCGAGCGCAATCGTCAGCGACACCTCGTAGGGAAGATAGATGCCGATGCCGACGGTGAGGGCGGGAAAGGAATATCCCCGGCGGTTCACCGCCGTTTCGAGGATCACGAGAACGGCGCCCAGGGCGGCGCCGATATAAACCATGCTCCAGGGCAGCTCGTGGTGAATGATGCCGTTCGCAATTTGCGTGATGAGCGTGGCTTGCGGCGCGGGCATCGCATTTTGCGGCTGCATTCCGGCGTGGGGCAACGAGCCGGCAAACCCATAGTTCGAGTAAAGGAGCTGGAGAACGGGAGCGATCGTCACCGCGCCGGCGACGACGCCAATCGCGAGCGCAGCCTGCTGACGCCACGGCGCGGCGCCGACCATGCTTCCGGTTTTCAGGTCCTGAAGATTATCGTTCGCGATCGAGGAAACCGTCACGATGATGGAGGCGATGAAAAGGGTCAGCGCCACGACGAAGCGGCCGTCCTCTCCGCCGCCCATGGGAAACGCAAAGCCGAAACCGGCCGCGATCAGGATTGTGGTCAGGATGCCGATACCCGAAATCGGGCTGCACGATGAGCCGAGCAGCGCCGCCATGTAGCCGCAAGCCGAGGCCATCAGCAATCCAAGCAGAACTGTCAGAACCGTTATGACCGGCAGGAGCCGAAAGAGCGACGGTCCGGCCTGCGCGCCGGAAACGAACCATGCAAACAATGCCGCTGTCAGAACGGTAAAAAGCGCGATCGCGACCGCAACCCAAGCGATGGGGAAGTCTTGTTCATGGCGAGGCAGATCGGAGTGACGCTTTCGGGACGCTTTCCAGGCGAGGCGCATGCTATCGAGCAT
>JBAVVQ010000707.1:0-9452 GCA_049697375.1 Rhodomicrobium sp. | reverse complement strand
GAGTACCGGTTCGACGTGATGTACTCTGCGCTCGGCGTCCGATACCGGTCCGGCCTGGCAATGGCGCTTGGCGCAGAAACTGATGACATGGGCGCATTGCAGATCGACTGCCATTCGCAAACAACAGTTTCCGGCCTTTACGCGGCGGGAGATGTTGCGCAAGGCTTGAACCAGATTGTTGTCGCAATGGGGCAGGCGGCGAAAGCTGCGACCCACATTCATAATAGCCTCTGAAAATGAGCCTCAGGAGGCGCGCTGATCTACGGTTTTTGTCTCGAAAGCCGGAGTGCTGCGCTTTTTGGCGGCACATGTCCAAACATCGACGACTGTAGGATTGGGGATGCAGTCCAAAAGATCCTGAGCAAGGATCTCATTCCCCTGCTGCTGGTCTGTGGCACATGCGGACAAGAACAGAGTTGACATAAGTATAAAAAAACTGACACGGACCATGGCGTCGCCTCCGTGCGCATCGCGAATCTCAATTTTGATTAGAATGAGAGAGAGGCATGCAGGCAATGATCCAATTGTATCGGCGCAACGCCGAGGCATGACCGTTGTACTTTTGCATCAAGGCGCTAAGTCTTAGCCAGAATCGCAATCCCGGTTGGAAAGAGGAAACTAAATGAATATGAAAAGCGTCGTGCCCGCTATCGGTTTCGCACTGCTTCTATCGACGGGGCTTGCCGCAGCGGATGACAAGACGATCGTCGCGAAAAGCGGCGAAACGATTGACGTCAGGCCGGTTTATGGCGCGCTCCACTGCAAGTCCATTCTTGTGGCGCCGCCCGAGATCGAGGTTCTGCAAGGGCCGCCGGAGCTGAAGCTCTCCATTCGCGAGGACATGGTCACGCCGCTTAAATGCGAGACCAAGGTGAAGGGCGGATTTGTGGTGGCCACTGTCGGAGACGTGAAACAGCCGACCGAGGGGAAGGTTTCCTTTCGCGTGAAGTATAAAACCAAGGACGGGACGCGCCAGTCGGGTTACGTCTACAACGTCTCGCTGCTTCCGAAGTGACGCTCTCGTTTCACCATAGAAGCGAAAGCGGCAGCTCTGTCGTGCTTTTCACTTCCGATATCGCCATGGACGAATTGGTGAACTGCACGGCCGCGACCTGAGTCAGGTGTTTGCGGAAGAAGGCCTCATACGAGGCCGCATCCCGCGTCACCACCCGCAACAGATAATCCGTTTCCCCGAGTAGCGTATGGCACTCCACCACCTCGGGGAAACGGCGTACCGCCTCCTCGAACATGGGTAGTGTACGCTGCCCATGCGCTTGCAGCTTCACATGGGCGAAAACCATCATGTCCAGGCCGAGCTTATGGCGGTCCAGGATCGCCACCCGCTTTTTGATGACGCCCGAATTTTGCAGCCGCTCGATGCGCCGCCACACCGAGGACTGCGAAGCGCCCGCGCGCGCCGCGATGTCCGCCGTCGAAAGCGAGGCGTCTGATTGCAAAAGCGAAAGAATCGTCCGGTCAACGGGGTCAAGCTCTGTTGGCATGATTTATTCGGCAAGCCTGTTTAGCGTGAATGCGGATCACAAGCAGGCTATTCTCCGCCACACATCTTTGCAAAGTCTTTTCAATTTCCCCATGTGATAATCATAAAAATGTCACGGGGTCGTCCATGGACACACTTGTTTATGCGCCTTCCGTCAGCCTTGACGACAAGTATCTCATCGAAGGCAGCCAAGTCTTTATCACCGGCGTTCAGGCTCTTGTCAGGCTTCCGCTGTTGCGCCGTGAAATTGATGCCAAAAGTGGCTTGAACACGGCGGGATTTATTTCAGGATATCGCGGTTCGCCACTTGGAATTTATGACAAGCACCTTTGGCATGAACGCAAGCGGCTCGCCGATCATCACATTATATTCCAGCCTGGTGTGAACGAGGAACTGGCGGCGACAGCCGTCTGGGGCAGCCAACAGGTCGGGCTCTTCCCCGGCGCCCGCTATGACGGCGTTTTCGGCATCTGGTACGGCAAAGGGCCGGGCGTGGACCGGTCGGGCGACGCCTTCAAACATGCAACCATGTTCGGCACGGCGCGCCACGGCGGCGTTCTCGCCCTTGCAGGCGACGATCATGCCTGCAAGTCCTCGACCCTTCCGAACCAGAGCGACTTTGCCTTCATGGATGCGGAGATTCCGGTCCTGAACCCCGCCGATATCGCGGAAATGATCGAGTTCGGCATGAAGGGCTTCGATCTCTCGCGCTTCGCAGGGCTTTGGGTCGGCATCAAGGCCATCTCGGACACGATGGACGCAAGCGCCACCGTCCGGATCGACGTCAGCCGCCACAAGCCGATGATCCCGAAAGACGTTGCCGACCCGCCCGGCGGGCGGAATGGTCGCCTTCATCTGACGCCGCCGCAGCAGGAGGAGATGCACCGCCATTTCCGGTTGCCGGCCGCGATGGCATTCGCTCGCGCGAACCGGTTCGACCGCATCGTCCTCGATAGCCCGAGGCCCCGCTTCGGCATCGCGGCCTCCGGCAAAGGCTATCTCCATGTCAGGCAGGCGCTTCGCGATCTCGGCATTCATGAGGGCTACGCCGCGGCGCTCGGCATTCGCGTCTACAAAATCGGCCTCGTCTGGCCGCTTGAAGAAGAAGGCGCACGCGCTTTCGCGGATGGGCTCGAAACCGTGCTCGTGGTCGAAGAGCGCCGCGACGTGATCGAGCATCAGCTCCGCGCAGCGGCCTATGGCCTTGCCGATGGCCGCCACCCGCGCATTCTCGGCAAGCGGGATGCTTCCGGCGCGCCGCTTATCAGCGACGTGATGGACATCGACACCGCTCATGTCGCGCGCGCCATTTTGCGTACAATCCCCGAGGACTGGAAGACGGACCAGATGCGGGCTACCGAAGCTCGGCTGAACAAGGCCGCGCAAGCCGCCATCGAACCGCTCCATGTGCGGCAGCCCTATTTCTGCTCCGGCTGTCCACACAGCACATCGACCCGCGTGCCCGATGGCAGCCGCGCCGCCGCTGGCATAGGCTGCCATTACCTCGCGTCTTTCATGAACCGTAACACGGACAGTTTCACCCAGATGGGCGGCGAGGGCGTGCTGTGGGCGGGTCAGGCTCCCTTCACGAGCGAGAAGCACATCTTCGCGAACATTGGCGATGGCACCTATTTCCATTCGGGAAGCCTCGCCATCCGCCAGGCCGTCGCGGCGGGGCGCAGCATTACCTACAAGATCCTTTACAATGATGCAGTCGCCATGACAGGCGGCCAGCCCGTGGATGGGCAGCTCTCCGTGCCTCTGATCGCGGCGCAAATGCGCGCGGAGGGGGTGGAGCGTATCGCCATCGTGAGCGACAACCCGGACCGCTTTCGCGGCGAGCCAACGGTTCCTCCCGGCGTAACCTTCGACCACCGCTCGCGGCTGGACGCCGTTCAAAAAGAGCTGCGCGATGAACCCGGCGTCAGCGTCATTATCTACGATCAGGTCTGCGCCACCGAGAAGCGCCGGCGCCGCAAGCGCGGCCTCATGGAACAATCGGAAAGACGCATCATTATCAATGAAGGTGTCTGCGAAGGTTGCGGCGACTGCTCCCGCGCCTCCAACTGCCTTTCGGTTGAGCCGGTGGAAACCGAGTTCGGCCGCAAGCGCAAAATCAATGACTCCACCTGCAACCAGGATTTCTCATGCGTCGACGGCTTCTGCCCTAGCTTCGTGTCGGTCCATGGCGGCGCGCTGAGGCGGCAAAAGCCGAAGGCGCATGAGATTGGTGACCTACCCGAGCCGCGCCTGCCCCTCGTCGGAGCGGATGGCTACAACATCCTTATGGCTGGGATCGGAGGCCTTGGGATCACCTCGCTTGCGGCCATTCTCGGGATGGCGGCGCATCTCCATAATCGGCAAGTCCGCGTTCTCGACCAGATCGGGCTGGCGCAGAAAGGCGGCGGCGTTTACTCGCATTTACGCATCGGCATACAGGGCCGGGAACTTTTCGCATCCCGCATTGGCGCTGGCCAGGCGGATCTCGTCTTAGCGGCCGACATGGTCGTGGCCCATGGAAAGAATGGGTTGCCGATGATGAGCCCTGAGAGGACCGCTGTCGTCGCCGATGGCCAGATCATGCCCACAGCTGAGTTCGTCGCCAATAACGCGGTCAAGTACAATACCTCCTCCATGCAGGCGCGGCTGAAGGCAAGTGCGCTTTCCCTCGATGAATGTCCCGCGCAGGCCATCGCAACCGCGCTTCTAGGCGATGCAATCTTTGCAAACATGGTTCTGACGGGCTTCGCCTGGCAGAAGGGGCTGATTCCCTTGGATAGGGGCGCCATCATGCGCGCCATCGAATTGAACGGCGCGAGCGTTGATGCGAACAAGCGCGCCTTCGATACCGGCCGCGAGGCGGCTGTCGATCCCGGGCGCATCATGGCGAAGGTTGTCCCGCCTCCGAAGCTGTCGCAAACGCTGGATGAAATTATCGAGATCCGCGTCCGCGACCTGACCGCCTATCAGGATGCGGCCTACTCGAGCCGCTATCGCAATTTCGTCGGCAAGGTTCGCGCAGCGGAGCGGGCCGTCGCGCCAAACAGTGAGATCGTCACGGAAGCCGTCGCCCGCAATCTGTATAAGCTATTGGCTATCAAGGACGAGTATGAGGTGGCCCGGCTTTATACCGACGGTTCCTTCGAAAAGCGACTCAAGGAGAAGTTCGAAGGCGACATCAAGCTCGCGATTCATCTTGCGCCGCCGATCTTTGGTCATCGCGATCCCGACACGGGCTTATTGAAAAAACACACATTTGGCGGCTGGATGTTGAAGGGGTTTAAGCTGCTCGCGAAGGGCAAACGGCTGCGCGGCACGGCTTTCGACGTCTTCGGGCGCACGGCAGAAAGGAAGGCGGAGCGCGCGCTCATCGCAGACTACGAGGCGCGGATGGAGAAACTGCTCGCAGTCCTCACGCCCGCAAATCTTTCTCTAGCGGCGGCCTACGCAGGCGTACCGGACATGATTCGCGGCTTCGGCCATGTGAAGGCGGCGAATATGAAGAAGGCGGAGGCGCGGTATACTGAGATCGAAGCTGCTTTGTTCGCGCCCGCACAAGCGCTGCAAGCCGCCGAGTAGGCTCCCCCCGCCTTGACCTGAGCTTCAAGGACGCCGAAAGGGGAAGGGGCGCCGATGGAGGGAAGGATGATGCCGAGCAACTCTTATCGCGGCCTCGATTTCGGCCTCGGCGAAAACGCCGACATGCTTCGCGAAACCGTCCGCGCCTTCTCCGAAAACGAGATCGCGCCGCGCGCCGCCGAAATCGACCGCACCAACACCTTCCCGCGCGACTTGTGGGAGCCGATGGGCGCGCTCGGTCTTCACGGCATCACCGTTGAGGAGGAATGGGGCGGCGCCGGGCTCGGCTATCTGGAACATTGCCTCGCCATGGAGGAGGTGAGCCGGGCCAGCGCGAGCGTCGGCCTCTCCTATGGCGCGCATTCGAACCTTTGCGTGAACCAGATCCGGCGCAATGGCAGCGAGAGCCAGAAAAGCCGCTATTTGCCGAAGCTGATTTCCGGCGAGCATGTCGGCGCGCTCGCCATGTCGGAGGCGGGCGCTGGCTCGGACCCTGTCTCCATGACGACCAGGGCCGAGAAGCGCGGCGACCGCTACATCCTGAACGGCGCCAAGATGTGGATCACCAATGCGCCGCACGCCGACGTCCTCCTTGTTTATGCGAAGACCGACCCGAAGGCGGGCTCGGGCGGCATCACGGCCTTCCTCATCGAAAAAGGCTTCAAGGGCTTCTCCGTCTCCCCGAAACTCGACAAGCTTGGCATGCGCGGGTCCGACACCGCAGAGCTCGTTTTCGAAGATTGCGAGGCGCCGGAAGAGAACGTCGTCGGCGGCGCTGGCCGGGGCATAAATGTGTTGATGTCGGGGCTCGACTATGAGCGCGTCGTGCTTGCTGCGGGACCGCTCGGCATTATGCAGGCCGCGCTCGACAGCGTGCTGCCCTACATTCACGAGCGTAAGCAATTTGGCCAGCCCATCGGCGAGTTTCAGCTCGTCCAGGGAAAAATCGCGGATATGTATGTGACGCTGAACGCGGCACGCGCCTATGTTTATACGGTGGCACGGGCTTGCGACCATGGTGAAACCACCCGCGAAGACGCGGCAGGCGCGATCCTGTTCGCCGCCGAGGCCGCGACCAAGCTCGCGCTCGACGCCATCCAGCTTCTCGGCGCCAACGGCTACATCAACGACTACGCCACGGGCCGGCTTTTGCGCGACGCCAAGCTTTACGAGATCGGCGCCGGTACGAGCGAAATCCGCCGGATGCTGATAGGCCGGGCGCTTTTCGAAAAGACGGCATAGAATGTTTCGTGTGCCATTTTGGGTGGTATTGACAATTATAGCGGAGATGCCATAGTTGCGCATGAAGGAGCCGATTATGGCAAGGAAAAGCAAGATATCTGGCGCGGCGTCTCAAGCCCAGGGCTTCGGAGAGGCTCCCCAAGCCGCTTTCTTCGCATTGGACGAGGCAACGCCTGGCTTTGGCGTTTCCAATCGCCTTCGTCTTACGCTTGGCCCGGGCGGTCGCGTCGTGATCCCAGCGGCTTTGCGCGAGGCCATGGAAGTGAATGAAGGCGATGCGCTCCTCGCCTGGATTGAAGATGGGGAGCTTCATCTCTTGAGCCCCCGCGTTGGCGCACGCCAGGCTCGGGCGCTTCTGAAAGGCTTGCTGCCGGAAGGCGAAAGCCTCGCCGATGAACTGATCGCGGACCGCCGGCGCGAGGCCGCGGCCGAAAGCCGTGGCTAGCATTGTTTTCGACGCCTCGGTCATTCTCGCTCATTTGAACGGCGAACCTGGAGCCGACCGCGCTGCCGCCCATTTGGGCGACGCGATCATGTGCGCGGTCAATCTCTCGGAAATCGTCGCAAAGCTTGTTGAGCGTGGGGCAAGCCTTGCTCTCATCCGGCCTGCTCTTTCGCGCTACGGCTTGCAGATCGTGCCCTTCGATGAGGATCTCGCCGAGCGAGCGGGCGCGCTGCGCGCCGGTACAAAATCCTTTGGACTTTCGCTTGGCGACCGGGCCTGCCTCGCTTTGGCGGAGCGATCCCGCCTGCCCGCGCTGACCGCGGATCGCGCTTGGAAAGCTCTCAACCTTCACATCGAAGTGCAGACCTTGCGGTAAGGGACTTAAGCGCTTTTGTATGAAACGCGGAAAAACAAAGCCAAGCAACCAACATGGCGCGCCTCGAAAGCTCAATCGACAAAACATCCGAAGAGTTTCAAGCGAATGCAAGCGCCATGCGGAAGCAGGTTTCTGTCTTGCGCGAGAAGCTGGCCACAGCTTCGCTTGGCGGCAGCGCCGACTCGAGAGCGCGCCATGTCGCCCGCAGCAAATTGCTTGTTCGCGACCGCATCAATCTCTTGCTCGATCCAGGCTCGCCTTTTCTCGAGATCGCGCCGCTCGCCGCGAACGGACTTTATGGCGGCGACGCGCACGCCGCAGGTCTTGTTGCTGGCATCGGCCGCGTCTCGGGGCGGGAATGCCTGATCGCGGCGAATGACGCGACCATCAAAGGGGGTACTTACTATCCGCTGACGGTCAAGAAGCATCTGCGCGCGCAAGATATCGCCCGGGAGAACCGCCTGCCCTGCCTCTACCTTGTCGACTCCGGCGGCGCGTTCCTCCCCCAGCAGGATGAGATTTTCCCGGATGAGCGCCATTTCGGGCGCATCTTCTACAATCAGGCCCAGATGTCGGCGGCGGCCATCCCGCAGATCGCCATTGTGATGGGACCGTGCACGGCGGGCGGCGCCTACGTGCCCGCCATGTGCGACGAGAGCATCATCGTGAAGGGAAACGGCACGATTTTCCTTGGCGGGCCGCCTCTCGTCCGCGCAGCGACGGGCCAAGTCGTAACAGCGGAGGAACTTGGCGGGGCCGAGGTGCACAGCCGCCAGTCGGGCGTGACCGACCATTACGCACAGAGCGATGCGCACGCCATCGGCATCGCACGCGGCATCGTTGCGGACCTGAACCGGATCAAGCCCGCCTCTCTCGACGTGATCGCGCCGCGCGAACCGCTTTACCCGGCCGAAGAAATTTACGGCATCGTGCAGGCCGACGTGCGAAAACCCTATGATGTTCGCGAGGTCATTGCCCGCCTCGTGGATGGCTCGGAGTTCCACGAGTTCAAGAAGCTTTACGGCCCTACGCTTGTTTGCGGAACCGCGCATATCTGGGGCTACCCCGTGGGTATCCTCGCCAATAACGGCATCCTGTTCTCGGAAAGCGCGCTGAAGGGGGCGCATTTCATCGAAAACATGTGTCAGCGCGGCATTCCGCTCCTGTTTCTGCAAAACATCACCGGCTTCATGGTGGGCAGGAAATACGAGGCGGGCGGCATCGCAAAGGACGGGGCAAAGCTCGTAACCGCCGTCGCGACCGCGAATGTCCCGAAATACACCGTCGTGATCGGCGGCTCTTACGGCGCGGGCAATTACGGCATGTGCGGGCGCGGCTACTCTCCCCGCTTCCTGTGGATGTGGCCGAACGCGAAGATTTCCGTCATGGGCGGCGAGCAGGCCGCAACCGTGCTGGCGATCGTGCGGCGTGAAGGCATCGAGGCGAAGGGCGGCATTTGGAGCAAGGAGGAGGAGGAAGCCTTCAAGGCGCCGGTCCGCGCCCAGTTCAACGAGCAGGCCGACGCCTATTACGCCACGGCGCGGCTTTGGGATGACGGCATCATCGATCCCGCGGATACACGCATGGTGCTGGCGCTCGCCATCTCTGCCGGGATGAACGCTCCAGCGGGAGAACGCCGCTTCGGCGTGTTCAGGATGTAGGTGGATGCGAGCGAGGCCCTTCACATCGTTGCTCATCGCCAATCGCGGCGAAATCGCCTGCCGCATCATTCGGACGGCAAAGGGCATGGGGCTTCGCGCCATCGCCGTTTTCTCCGAGGCGGACGCGAACGCGCAGCATGTCAGGGCGGCGGATGAAGCGCGCCTGATCGGACGGGCGGCCGCCCGCGAAAGCTATCTCGACATCGAGCGCATTCTGGCGGCAGCCAAAGCAAGCGGCGCGGAAGCCATCCATCCGGGTTACGGCTTCCTGTCCGAGAAGGCGGAGTTCGCGGAAGCCTGCGCCGAGGCTGGTCTGATTTTCGTGGGACCGCCCGCATCCGCCATCCGCGCCATGGGCTCGAAATCGGCGGCGAAGGCGCTCATGGAGCAGGCCGGCGTGCCCGTCGTGCCGGGCTATCACGGAAAGGCGCAGGACTTGGGCGCGCTCGCGCAGGAGGCCAGGAAACTCGGCTATCCGGTTCTCTTGAAAGCGGTGGCAGGCGGCGGCGGCAAAGGCATGCGCGTGGTGCGCAGCCCGGGCGAGCTCGAAGGGGCGATGGCGAGCGCGAAACGCGAAGCCGCCGCGGCTTTCGGCGACGATCGTCTGCTCATGGAAAGATACATCGAGCGCCCGCGTCACATTGAGGT
>JBAVVQ010000706.1:0-10032 GCA_049697375.1 Rhodomicrobium sp. | reverse complement strand
CGCGCGCGCCGTCATCGGCGGATTGCTGTTCGCGACCGTTGCAACCCTGCTCTTCGTGCCGGTCATGTACCGGCTTTTGCGGCGCGCGCCGAAGGCGGACAAGACATGGAGGGAAGACGTTGTCCCAACATAAAGCCTCCAAAGGCGGAAAGCAGCCAGAGCCCTTCGATGGATTCGACGATGTCGCCGAAGGAATAACCGAGCCTCATCCGCACCCTGCGATTCCAACGTCCACTTCGAAGGGGACAGGCCGCAGCCTCGCAGCCTCCGTGCTCCTTCTGGCGCTCGGCCTTGGCGGGGCGTATTTCTACGTGAACACCATCAAGGCGAAAGACCAGGCCGAGCTTGCGGCAGCCACCGCAGCGAAGGTCAAAGAGCCACCGACGGTCGAGGTCGTGACCGTTACCCAGGCTCCCCCCCGACAGTCTCTGAGGCTGCCAGGAGGAACCGAGGGCTGGTATCAATCCAGGATCTACGGAAGGGTGAATGGATATATCACGAAGTGGTTTGCCGATATCGGCGACAGGGTAAAGAAGGATCAGGCCCTGGCGATTATCGACACTCCCGAACTTGATGCGCAACTCGAAGCTGGGCGCGCTCAGCTCAAGGCCTCGGAAGCTGAGGTCACCGTCAGGGAAGCGGATGCGGACTTTGCCAAGACCACTTTCGACCGCTGGCAAGGGTCGGCGAAGGGCGTTGTGTCCGATCAGGAGCGCGATGAGAAGAGAGCCAGCTACTCGGTGGCGATGGCGAAGGTGAAAGCCGCGCAAGCGAAGGTCAATCTCGACAAGTCGAATGTCGACCGGCTGACCTTCATGACTCAGTTCAAGAAAGTGTCGGCGCCCTATGACGGAGTCATAACCGAGCGTCGCATCGACGTTGGCGATCTTGTCACCGCGGGAAGCACATCGAACACGACGCCACTGTTTGGGATTGCTCAATTCGATCAGATCCGCGTCTTTTCCAACGTCCCTCAAAGGGCTGCAGGCGACACGACGGTGGGAACTCCGGCGAAGGTGTTCACGCCCGATGATGCCTCTCAGGCCTTCGAGGGCAAGGTCGCGCGGACCAGCGAATCTATCGATCCGAAAGCCCGTACGCTCAAGGTTGAGGTCGATCTCCCCAATCCACAGCTGAAGCTCGTCCCCGGCATGTATGTGCAGGTCGAGTTTAACGCGGTATCGCGGGCTTTGGTGCAAATCCCGGCCGGCGCGCTCCTATTCAGATCCGGCGGCCCGCAAGTCGCCGTCGCTCAACCCGACAGCACAATAAAATTCAAGGATGTTCAAATCGGCCGGGACAATGGTAACACTGTTGAAATTGAGTCGGGTCTCGCGGATGGCGATCGCGTAGCGCTCAACATCAACAACCAGATCGAGGATGGTAGTAAAGTTATAGTAAAGGAGAACAATAAAGTCGCCGTCAAATAACGTAGCGGGGGCTATGTGAGGCGGCAAGATGCCTTGGCGGCGCCAAGGGTAAGGGGGCACATGCAAATCGTAAGGAAGAGCCGGTTCCTGATCGTCTCGGCTGCCGCAACTTTGTGCGGATGCGCGGTTGGCCCGGACTATTACCTGTCAGACGTCGCGGTGCCCGTCTCCTACGGATCGACCTGGAAGGCTGTGGTTACCCAGGACGAACTGCCTCAGCCCGAATTCCTCCGCTGGTGGCACAGCCTTCATGATCGCAAACTCAACCGCCTCATCGAGCAGGCTATCGCGTGTAACCCAGATATAGAAATCGCCCTAACGCGCGTGCAGGCCTTCCGAACGCAACAGATCGTGGTGATCGGCTATGCGCTCCCGCAAGTCGGATCAAGCGGCGGCGTCGCCGCCGGCACTGGAACCGATCTCACCAAGGGCCGCGTCGCGCAGTCGATCCGCGCCGGGGACGCCACCACCGGCCTGCAGACCATCGATCGTATGGTCGGGTTCGATGCCCAGTGGGAGCTCGATCTATTCGGCAAGTACCAGCGGCTTTTAGAGGCCGTCCGGGACGATGCCGAGGCCATGGCTGAGCTCAGAAACGCCGTCCTCATCAGCGTTATCGCAGATGTCGCTCGAAGCTATACCGACATCCGTGGGCAGCAGCTGCGCCTTAAAATCGCGCAGAAGGCGGTCAATGCGGCGCAAAAGAATGTGACGCTCGTCCAAAGCCGCTTCGAACGCGGTCTCACGAATGAACTCGACGTCACGCTCGCAAAGCGCGAGCTGGCGACCCTCCAGGCCGTGCTGCCACAGCTTGAGGCGGCGATGTCGGGGGCCGAAAGCCGGCTGTCCTTGCTGCTTGGAAGCTTTTCACCGGATGTCTTGCCCGAACTCAAGAATTCGGCGGACCTGCCTCATGTCCCCTCTAAACTGAGGGCGGGTGTGCCGGCGGAGCTGCTTCGCAGGCGCCCCGACATCCGAGGAGCCGAGCGCGCGCTCGCCGCCGCCACGGCGCGCATCGGTGTGGCGACGGCCAATCTGTTTCCGACAGTCGTCTTCACGGCCGGGTTTGGCGCCCAGGGCGGGGAACCGACAGGGGGCGCAACCAAGCCCATCGGCAATCCGATCTGGTCCGCTGGTCCTGGCGCCTATTGGCCTTTGCTCGATTTCGGGCGCCTGGACGCGCTCATCGATATCCAGGAGTTGCAGACTCACGAGCTTTTCGTCGCCTACAAGAAGACCATCCTTATCGCCGTCGAGGAGGTGGACCAGGCCATCAAGCAGTTCAGAGCCGAGCAGCAGCGGCTTCGCGAGCTGTCCGTGGCCTTGGAACAGTCCAAGCGCGCTGTCGCCCTTGCAACCGAGCGCTATGAGCGCGGGCTTACGGACTTCCTGAACGTGCTCGACGCGGAGCGCCAGGAGTTTATGATTGAGGATCAGAACGCCATCGCGCAAGAGGCAGTCGTGATTCAGTACATCGCTCTGTACAAGGCGCTCGGCGGAGGCTGGGAGCTTTATGACGAGCTGCCGCCCCTGAAAGAAGCGCAGCCCGCCCTCGTAGCGACCGTCCGAAGGCTTACAAACGATTGGCAATAAGGCTGCATTTGCGACCTTCGAACGTGTGCTTGCCTCGGAACTTCAACCGGGCGCCTGTCGCGACGTTGGCGCGAAAAAAGTAAGCGGTCGAGTCTTCATAAAAGAACTGGCGATGCGTGAAGCACCGCCAGTTGGGGATGAACGCGGAAATGATTGTGCGTCGAGCTAGCTTTCGCAGCTCCGTCAGTCTTCAAAACTTCAAACGCACACCGGTTACGAAGTCGAAAATATCGACGCTTGTCCCCGTGCCAGATACGCCGAAGCCGGCTTTTACGCCTGGGTTGCCCTGGAAGCCAGAGGCCAGACCGTCGTCCGACCTTGCATAGGTGACGCCACCATAGACATCCAAGTGCTTGTTGAAGGCGTAGTCGATCAGGAAGGCCCCTTGGTTGAAGGCGCCCGCGCACTGAAGGCGACTGGCGCCCCCCGCCGTGCAGGCGAGGTTGTCCGCCACATAAGAGTTTTGTTCGATATGGTAGTAAGCGCCCGTGAAGCTCCAGCCAGATGGCAGCTCGTATTTCGCGCCTGTCCAGAAGAACTGATAAATCCTGGTCGTCGTGAACGCATCGTTGTCTGGCGAGAGCGCGGGGCTCGTCCCGACCCTTATCGGGTATCCGCCTTGGGTCTGTCCGAAAAGCACAGGATCATTCGGATTGGAAGTGGCGGCGTGGGTGTAGCCGCCGAAAAACGTCAGTTTGGCTGGAGACGGACAGGGAGCATCCTTGAGGCCGCCGCATGGCCCCTCATCTTTGAGGCCGCCGCCAAAGAAGTCGCGGCCGAACTCGAAGGTATATTTGCCGGCGACGGTCCAGCCTTCATTATCCGATATGTTGACCCCTAGCGACTGACTGAACAGCGGATTATTGGCGGCATTCTGCAAGTTGACGACGCTATGTTCCTGTTCCCACACGCCGTCCACTGAGAAACCGCCATAGGTGAAGCCAACATTTGCTCCGTAGGCGTTGCCGAAAATGCCGGTATCTTCGCCGCCATTGGTGTACATGCCTGCGGCATGGAACGGGCCATACGCAAAGACGTATTTCACCGAGTCATCCCAGCGCGAGCCTTGCGTGCTGCCCATGCCGGCAGCGGCGCCTGAAAAGCCAAGCACCGAAAAGGCATAGGAAAGGTTCATCGGATCGTAAGACGCGAGGGTGTCAAGCTGCAGCGAAAACTGACGCCCCACCGTTAATGTTCCGTAGAGGGAGTTGCTGAGGCCTGCATAAGCCACGTTATTGAAAGCCTGGCCGCAGCGCGCGCTATCGGAGTTCGAGTTTTGCCTCGCATATGGTATGCCGGAATTAACGAGAACTGACTTGCAGCCGTCGGAGAGCTCGCCGCTCATGGGATCGAACCCCGTATCGATTTTCCCAACTGCCTGCCATCCATAGCCGATGTCTTCCTCTATCTTCAGGCCGATCTTGGATTGCTCCAGGGCGCTGCCGGTCAGAGTTGAGATCGACTGGCCAGTTAAGTTCCTCGACACCAAGCCGAAGGGCATGTATTCGAGGTTGGACACGATATAGCCGAGCGGGCGCCCGTTTGTCAGATACGCATAGCCGGCGTCGATCGTTCCGTAGAGCGTCACGCCATGCCAGGATATCGGGCCATCTGGTATAGCAGGCAGAGCATCCTTTGCGCTGTCTGCCCCAAGGTCTGCTGCGTGAGCCGCCGCCGTCAAGCCGGCCAGCACGGCTGCGCAGACTAGAATCTTCCTCACGATATTCCCCCTGAAAACAGTTATGAAGCCGATATGCAAGTCCCCAATGCTATATCGTATGCAACATAGCTGATTCGGCATCGCCGATACGTGTAAGAGGGCAACAGCTGTGGCCTTCACTGAATCCAGTCTTCGCCTCCCGCGTTTTTGAGAGCGAGTTCGAGATCAGCTTGCGCTAGTGAAAAGGAGCCGCGGAAGCGCAAATGCTCGCCTAAAACAGAAGCGGCGCCCGAAGGCGCCGCCGATATGCTTGAAAGTTAAGTTTTAAGCTGCTTGGCTTACCACTTCAGCCGCATGCCGGTCGCGACTACCCAAGTGTTATCCTCCAAGAAGCCGCTGTTAAGGCCGCCGTTCTGCTCGGTGAACGACACGCCGGAATAAAGGTCGACATGCCTGTTGAGGGTATAGTCGATCAGGAATGAGCCCTGGTTGAAGTCACCGGAGCAGTTCGACCCAACCCTGGTCCCGACAAAGTTTGGGTTGTTGACTGCGGTAGTCGTTGCGGCAGCGCAGGTCACTCCAGTGCCAGTCAGGAAGGAGTTCTGGCTGAAGAAGTACCAGGCGCCAATAAGCTTCCAAGGACCATCCTCGTAGCTCGCGCCCGCCCAGGCGGTCTCACGAATTCTGTCGCTGCCGAAAAGATTGACGCCCGTGGAGACATATTGATAGCCGCCGATCGTATGGTTCCCGCTGTACCGCCATTGAGCATTTTGGGGGTTAGATTGATCGACATGTTGATAACCGCCATAAAAGGTTACCTTGGCCGTCGGGGGCGCGCATGGCGCGTCCTTCAGGCCACCGCAGGGAGCATCCTTCATGCTGACTGCGGGCTCCCCAAAGAAGCTCGCCACGTTGAAGCTGTACTTCGCCATCACGTCCCAGGCTTCGTTGTCCGTGATCTGACCTATGAGGTAGTTGGGGCAAGTACCCAATGCTGCGTTGCAGGCAGTTTGGACAACGGCAGCCGGGTTCGCCCCGGGGAAGAGGATTGTGTTAGTGATGCCGTCGGGGTTAGCTGATAATCCGACGCGGCTGAGGTTTACGGCTCCATTTTCCTTCGTATAAAATCCATCCACGGAGAAGCCCATATAGGTGATGCCGGCGTTGGCGCCATAGCCATCGCCGTTCATGTTCGTATCCTGACCGCCGTTGGTGTACATGCCAGCGGCGTGGAAGGGGCCATAGGTGACGATGTACTTCACCGAGTTATCCCAACGGGTCGTTTCCGTGCTGCCGACGCCGGCCCCTGCAGTACCCGAATAGCCAAGGAGTGAGAAGGCTTGGGCCAGCGCCATCGGATCGTAGGCGGCCTGGCCATCGAGCACGAGCGAGTACTGGCGGCCGACAGTCAGAGTGCCATAGAAAGGGTGGCTAAGACCCGCATAGGCAGAATTGCCGAAGGCCTGACCGCAGCGGCTCCCGTCGCCATTGTTGTCCATAGTAAACAGCGATCTGCCGCTGTTGCGAAGCAGGCTCGCGCAGGCGTCGGCAAGCTCGCCCGAGATCGGATTGAACTCCGTCTGAAGCTTTCCGATGGCCACAAAGCCGCCGCCGATCTGCTCCTCCATCTTGAGGCCGACGTTGGATACGCTTAACGCGTTATTGTTCAAGGTCGAGACGTGCTGGTGATTGAAAGCCCCTCCGAAGATCGTGCCCCCAACGCCCTCATATAATGAGCCGCTAGGGTACGCGCCGTTATTGGCGTAGGCATAGCCGACGTCGACTGTGCCGTAGAAGGTGACACCCATCCAGGTTATTGGACCGTCAGGGATAGCAGGCACTGCATCCTTGACGCTGCTCATGCTGAGGTCGGCCGCTTGCGCGGAGACCATTAAGCCACCAAGAGCGATGGCGCTGATAAGAGATCTTCTCACCGTGTATATCCCCATTTTTGAGAACGCTGTACATTGGAACCCCATAAACGAGCTTGCCTCGCGGGCATGCTCCTGCTTGGTCTGCATTCCGCTGACAGTCATCCCCGCGCCCCCCACTTAAAAATGCCCAAAAGGCACGGCTTGAGATGCCCTATCATAAGGCGTAGTGCTTCAGCTCAACAAAACCCGACTCAATTCGCCCGACTATGTTGTACCGAAGCAAGCCCTGCCGATCAACGCGGAGCCAACGCTTGGCCAGCGTCGAAGCAGCGGCTGTGCCTTTTAAGCTACAGAAAAGCATCTTCCTACCGTCTCTTAGCCAAAAGCGGGCATGGCCTGACCGCTGTCGGCGACACAATGGTCCTGCTTCAGACAACGTCAAAACGGCAGAATCATTCTCCCCCTTCACGGCGAATCGCAAATGAGGGCGTCTTGCCGGATCGTAGCGCGTCGCGCCCGCTTTAGGCTTGACGCAAGCCTGCGCCAAACGCTATGCGCCCCGCATGCGTTTGCGCCTCCTTGAAACGTCCGACCTCCACATGTTCGTGATGGACTGGGACTATTATCACGCCAAACCGGACCCGACGGTGGGGCTCACCCGATTGGCGACGCTGATCAAGGCGGCGCGCGGCGAATGCCCGAATACGCTTTTGTTCGACAATGGCGACTTCCTGCAGGGCAATCCGCTTGCCGACTACGTCGCCGGGCGGCCACGCAATTCCCGGCCGCATCCGCTCATCACGATCTTGGGCGAACTCGGTTATGACGCTGTGGGGCTTGGCAACCACGAATTCAATTATGGCCTCGAGTTTCTTGAGACGGCGCTGCAGGGCGCGCCTTTCCCCTTCCTTTGCGCCAACGTCGTTCGCGCCGGCGGCGCCGCTTTCCTTCCGCCCTACGTTATTCTGAACCGCACGTTCAAGGACGACGCGGGCGTCGGCCATGAGATCCGCATCGGCGTCATCAGCTTCGTCCCGCCGCAGATCATGGCGTGGGACAAGGCGCACCTCGAAGGGAAGCTCGAGGCAAGCGACATCGTGCTGGCCGCCAAGCGGCTGGTTCCGGAGCTCACGACCAAATGCGATCTCCTTATCGCCCTCTGCCACGCTGGCATCAAAGCCGGTCCCTGGACAGAGGGCGAGGAAAACGCCGCCCTTCACCTCGCGGCCGTGCCCGGCATCGACGTCATCATGACCGGACACGCGCATCGCGTTTTTCCGGGGAAGGACTATGCCGGTCTTGACGGCGTGGATGCTGTCCAGGGGCGGCTCAACGGCGTGCCGGCCGTCATGCCGGGATTCTGGGGAAGTCATCTCGGCGTCGTCGATCTGATTTTGAAGCGCGATGGCGAGCGCTGGACCATGCAGGAGGCGGCGATGGAGACGCGCCCGATTTACCGGCGCGAGGCGGGCGCGGTGAAGGAACTGGCCAAGCCCGACGCGCAAGTGGCGGCGTCAATCGCGCCCGCGCATAAGGGAACGCTGGCCTGGGTCGAGCAGCCTGCAGGCGCGATCGGTTCACGGGTCCATAGCTATCTTGTCTGGGCCGGATACGATCCGGCGACGGCGCTCGTGAACGCGGCGCAAATCTGGTATGCGCGACCGCTCCTCGACAATGCAGGTTTCGGCGGCTTGCCTTTGCTGTCCGCGTCGGCGCCTTTTCGCGTGGGCGCAACGCCCGATGATTTCATCGACGTTCCCGCGGGCCCTATCCCGATGCGGGCGCTTGCCGACCTCTATAGCTACTCCAGCAATACAGTTGTCGTCGTGAAGGCCACGGGCGCGCAAATCGTCGACTGGCTCGAATGGTCTGCGCGCATTTTCAATAGGATCAACCCATTGGCCGAGCAGACCCAGGCGCTCGTCAACAGGCGCATGCCCTCCTACGATTTCGATACGATCGCCGGGCTCACCTATCAGATCGACGTGACAAAGCCGTCCGGGCGCGTTGCCGATGTGCGCTTCGAGGGCGCCCCGATCAGCCTCGACCGTGAATTCGCCGTTGTCACCAACAGCTATCGCGCCGATGGCGGCGGCGATTTTGCCGCTTTGGCCCATGCGCAGGTCATCTTGCGCGCCCCTGATACCAACCGCGAGGCGATCTTGCGCTATTTCAAGGCAAGCCAAACCGTGACGGCGCCGGGAACATCTCCCTGGACATTCGCAAAGACAGGCAAACCGGCGGCCGTATATTTTGACACCAGCAAAGCCGCCGCGCCTCTTATCGCCGGGTTCGCGGGAATGACCCTGTTAGGTGGCGGAGACCCTGGTTACGCTCGTGTCGGCGTAACCTTGCTTTAGAACCGTGCGGCCTTGCCTTCGCCGCGCCGCTGACCGGTCAATAAAAGCCGCCATGGGAGCCAATCACGGCGCCCGCGATCGTTACGAGACTGAGCGTCAGGAGGATGGCGTGCTGACGCAAGGCCAGACGGAACATGCCGTCCGGATCGCGCTCGGCGTGTTCGCGGAACTTGCGGTGCAGGAAGAACGGCTCGACAACGAAGAGGGCCAAGGTAAAAATCGCCCAGACGAGCACCATCGCGTCCATCCACCAGAAGGAAAGGTCCAGGAAACGGTCCCAGGCTTCAAGGCGATAAGTCATGTAAAGGCCGCTCGCGCCGGCAAGCAGCGTCGAGACGCGCGCCTGCTTGGCGAAACGCCCCTCGATCAACTCGAATATCCCGAGACGCTGAGCCGCCGGAGTGTCGTAAATCAATCCAGGCAGCATCACGAGCGTCACCATGGTCACGCCGCCGATCCAGTGAACAATAGCCAACACATGAATCGCTCTCGCGATCGTCACGCCATCCATCTCGCGCACCCTTAAGCCGATTTTCTTACCGTTACTGCATTGCTTCGCCGACGCATATCCGCTTACGCTATAGTCGGTTACACCCTTGATTGGCAATCCGGGGCTTACGGTCAGATCGAGCCGGTTCATTGTCCGCGGAAGTGAACTTGCCTCCGCGAGCTATACGCGAGCCAGCCAGCCGCGGCCTACCCGCAAGGCGTTGCTTAAAATCAGGTAAAATCTAAGCATCTCTCTCAGAACCAGATTTGCGGCGCCGCCCCGGGGCCGCCGACGGGCGGCGGGCTCAAGGGCGTTACGCCCTTTGCAGGCCTTGCGGCAGGCGCATTAACAGGTGTTACATGAACTGGATGTCATGCGGCGGCGCCAAGTCGCGGGGAGAGATACATGGCCACAACGTTCGACCTGGCTACTGCTCAGCAAGAGAGGACCTTGGAAGCAGCCTACAAAAAGGTCACCCTCCGCCTGATACCGTACCTTTTCGTATGCTATCTCTTTAATTACTTGGATCGCGTCAACGTCGGCTTTGCAAAGCTGCAAATGCTCGATGATTTGCACATGAGCGAAACTGTTTATGGCCTGGGCGCCGGCATCTTTTTTATTGGTT